>NZ_JBJMLX010000286.1:0-6962 GCF_045805085.1 Niastella sp. | reverse complement strand
TTCCCCAGGGATATATCCAGGAGTTTGATTTTGCCTATAAGGATTCGGTTGATATTTTCAAGCATCAGCCCTACCTTAAAAAGGTAACGCAAACCAGTCCAGTGGTAACAATTAAGTATTCAGAAATTTAACGCAATTACAAATGGAGCCATCGGCTCCATTTGTTAAATTAGCCTGTGAACAAGTGTTTAAACAGCCATCACTGCCACGGCGTAAGAATTGCTGCAATTTATAAAAAGGCAAATGCATAATTTATCCACTGCCAACGATCTCGATGCATTGATTAACGAGGCGGGCAGCAAAACAATCGTAATGCTTGGCGAAGCATCTCACGGCACCCATGAATTTTACACCTGGCGAACTGCCATTTCAAAAAGATTGATTGAAGAGCACGGATTTAATTTTATTGCAGTGGAAGGCGACTGGCCCGATTGCTATAAAATAAACCGTTTTGTAAAAGGCTATAAAGATGCCGGTGATTCAATTAATAATGTACTGCAGGTGTTCGACCGTTGGCCTACCTGGATGTGGGCAAATTGGGAAACCGCTGCACTGGCCGAATGGTTACGGGAACATAATCAGCATTTAAGTATGGATAAGAAAGCCGGTTTTTACGGGCTCGATGTGTACAGTCTCTGGGATTCCATGGAAGCCATGGTTAGCTACCTGGATAAAGAAGACCCGAAAGCATCTCTGTCAGTGAAAGCTGCTATACAATGTTTTGAACCTTTCCGCGAAAGAGAACAATCCTATGCGTATTCATTAAAAGAACATAACTGTCGCGATAAAGTATTGTCATTGCTGAAAGAAATAAGAATGAAAGCACAGTTTTTAGATGGCGACCGCGAAGCAGGGTTCAACACAGAACAAAATGCATTGATTGCCGTAAACGCTGAAAAATATTACAGTAGCTTAATTGGTTTCGACAATGAAAGCTGGAACATCCGCGACACGCACATGATGGAAACGCTGGAACGGTTGATGAAATTTCATGGCCCTTCCGCCAAAGGAATTGTGTGGGAACACAATACGCATATAGGAGATGCAAGAGCTACCGATATGAAAAGCGCTGGTATGGTAAATATTGGCGAATTGGGAAGAAAAAAATATGGCGTGGAGAATGTATATCTCGTTGGCTTTGGCTCCTATGAAGGAACTGTTATAGCCGGCGATGCCTGGGGCGCGCCAATGGAAGAAATGGATGTGCCGCCTGCCAGAAAAGGCAGCATAGAGGAAGCCCTGCACTTACGCGGCGATCACAACCGCTATATGCTTTTTGAAGAAGAAACAAGCGAGCTGTTCGATATGCAGCTTGGTCACCGGGCCATAGGTGTGGTATATGATCCGCAACGCGAGAAATATGGTAATTATGTACCCACCATTATGAGCGAGCGCTATGATGCCTTTGTGTTTTTTGACACCACGCAGGCATTGCATGCTTTACATTTGCCTACGGGTAATAAAATGCCGGAAACTTATCCGTTCGGGGTTTGAACCGGTTATTGTCCCATTTTCTGTTTTAACATCGCCAGCTCAGCTTCAATATTCACCAAGCGTTTATAGATCTCGCCGGGGCCGGGTAATTGTCTCGTCCAGCGTTCAACCACATACCAGATCTCGGCAACCTCTTCCACATCCAAAACAATGGTAGGGAATTCGCCGGTTTGATTATTATCGCTTTTTACAATGATCTTTCCCTCATGATATCGGTTGATCAGGCGTTTGATCAATACACCCTGAAAGCGGGTAACCAGCACATATACCCGGTCGTCACGAACCTCCGAAATATCGGCCCAGCGGGCAATTACCCGGTCGGCATCCTGTAAAGTAGGGAACATGGAATGTCCTTCCACTTCAAATATCCGGTAAGTGCCATTGGTGTATCCGGGCAACCGGTAAGCAGATAAAGATTGAATAAATAAGGGATCGCCATAGCCGGACATATAACCGGCCCTGGCTTTTACCGGCACATAAATGATATTTTCCTCGCCCTGGCTATCAACAGTAATATATTTCGGTGCTTGAAACCGTCGGTACGGAAAAAGGGTGCTACCTACTACAGAAACAGGCATATCATCATCCGCAGGAGGTAACAACTGATTTTTGTCACTTGTAGCCATGTGACTATCATTTGCTAAACTTTCGTTGTTTTCTTCCCCTTTATACTCCACCAGACCGCCTTTAGACAAATCCACGCTAATCAGCTCATCAATAGAAATGTCGAAAAATGAGGCAATTTTTTCTAATGTACCCAGATCTGGTTCTGAATGAGTTGTTTCGTAATTCGAGAACGTATTACGCTTTAAACCCAATGCAGTAGCCACTTCCGCCTGAGTCAGCCCTTTTTTCTTCCTTAAAAAGGAAAGATTGTTTGCAAAAAAAGTTGACATAATTAGAAATTTTTTGCCTCAAAAATTAGAATTGTCGAAAAATGAGGCATATATTTGCTGTATCGAAACGCGATACAATGGTGCTAAGAGCTAAAAGTATGCAAAAAAACAACGAAACCGTACTATGAAAACGAGACGCAGCCTGAAAAATCGACTTCTTCTCCCAGGCTTTTGACTCAAAAGTTATCACTTCAGTGCAGATTGGTCTTTCCATGCAGGATTCTTGTTTAACCGATTTATTAACTGTATAAAAACCGAAGATTATGACACATATGCTTTTACAAAAGAATCACCCGACAACTTACAAAAACGGAAATACCATGAATGTGCATACAAGGAGAGAATTATCGATCGTGAGTCATGTAATTACACGTGCTCAATATGAAATACAACAGCAGGCCGGGATAGAGGTAATATTAATACCTCGCTATTCAAATAAAATGATGGAAGATGATGTGAAGCAGTTGTTTGAAGCAATGTGTGAATGCTGGAATGTTCAATTGGCCTGGGTGAGTGATAAAAGCAGAGCGAACGACAGGCCAACCATGCGAAAACTGTTGTGGATGGTAGGAAAGAAAAAATTCCCGCACATCCCTTACAGCATGCTAGCCAATCTTACAGGAGCAACCGATCACGCAGGCGTAATTAAAGGAATAAGAAGCGGATACAATTGGCTGAACGTACAGGATGAAAAATTCCTGAAATATTATGAACCGGTAAAAGGCTATTTTGATGAATTACAGGAAGAGCAGGTATAAAACAGTATCAGGCAGCTTATTGTCAAAAACAATTTATCTAATTATTAAACCATAAAATCTTACAACTATGTTCCGTGAAAAGAAGAAATTAATCATCAATGTGAATTATGATGAAGCCCAGGAAGCGTCTGCCAAATATGCCGATGTATCTGCCCGACTTGGTGTTATTGAAGCGCAATTGAACGATCGCATAAACCGGATCAGAGATCAGTTTCAGGAAGAGATCATCCAACTCAATATGGAAAAGGAAAGACAAATGGAAGTATTGGAGACATACGCGAAAGAGCAGAAATGCAATTGGGGCAAACGCAAAAGTGTTGAGTTATTGCACAGTGTGATAGGTTTTCGCACAGGAACACCCAAAGTTACCAAAGACAGGAAATTTAGTTGGGAAGATGTGCTTGATATGGTAAAAGAAAAATTTCCTTCTTTGGTGCGGGTTAAATGTGAGCTCGACAAAGAAGCAATTATTTCAATGCGTGAAGAGGCGCAATTCCAGGATCTGCAAAAAACCTGCTTTGTAGATGTAGTTCAGGAAGAAACGTTTTTTGTAGAGGCAAAATTACAATCATTGCTCCGCGTTGCATAAAGGTTACATGAAAGTGTTTAAGGCTCTGATAAAAATTTTTCTTGTACCATAGCTAGTAAGTAGAGCCGTTCTGTTTCTACAGAATGGCATTTATTTCTTTATCAGCATAATTGGTAAAAGTTCGAATATGTTGCACCCATTTCAGTTGTTGTTGAAGGCTATCCATATCACATACCAGTTCCTTTCTGCTTAATTGCTTCAATTCCTCAATAGAAGTAATGCCTGACGTAGCCTGTTTTAGTTGCTCCAGCGACATCCAGCCCATGGCATGAAGAGAATGAATAATGATGGCAAAAGTTTGTTTGGCTTTTACCGGGTAAGGTAATTGCCACAGCCATTGGTTGAAATTACTTGTTTCTGTCAGGAATAATTGCTGCAATTGCTCAAAGTTCCGGTACAGGTTGGGAAGCGTGTAAACACCTTTATGTACATCTTTCCAAACGTCAAAAGTATCATTGGTCAACTGCATAAGACCAGCAGCCGGATATAATATCTCCAGTATTTTTTGATCAGGGTAATTGTCGAGCAGGGCGCAGAACAGCAGCACTGCATAATAGCTTTTTTTGTAAGTGATCTCCCGCAGTGCTGTTTCTGTAATCGTACTATCCAACTGTTTCAATGATTCCTGTTGCCAGTGAGCAACCGCTTGCAAGTGTTCAATGAACTGTTGGCGCCGGGGCATACCGCGCAACAGTTCAAGGTATATGCCTGCAGCAAGCTTGTCTGTTTTGTTTAGTGCAACGTATGCTTCTGGATCTGTTACCAGCGAGGTGATCTGTTCATAGTTCAGGATGTGATCATCAAAAAGATCATCGAACAATGGCCCGAATACACTCAGCAGAATAATTCGTTGATGTTCAGCCTCGCTTAATTTTTTCCCCGTTAAGTTATATACATTATCACATACCAGGTTCAGCGCGAGTTGCCAGTATTTGGTAATTCTTTTAATGTCCTTATCAGTGAATGTTTGCTGAAAATCCGGCACTACATCACGCAGCAGGTTGAGAAGATGACCTTTCAGGTATCGTTCCTGTTTTTTAATTCGCCGGTAAAGCACCAGCATATTGCTTAGGATACGGATATTACTTACTGAAGGGACATTGCTTTTGTGCATTATCAGGGTATTATTTTCCAATCACCGTCCAGTCGTGGTTTCCAAAACCTTTGTTGATGAACTCATCCATAAGGGCAGCAATAACGGGCACTAATACCAGTTCGTTACCGGCTTGTTGAGTAGCATCCAGAAAAAGCTGGGTGTCTTTGCGTGCCATATTTAACTCCCAGGATGGCTTGGTTTGATCGGGGGCCGCCATTCGTTTCAAACGGCCTGATACAAGCGTGCCGGGGTTCCACATGCTGAACAATGTAAGCAATTCATCCAGTGAAATATCCAGTGACTTAGATAAAGTAAGGGTGTCTTTCAGCGAAACGGTTAAACAAACCAGGAAGGCATTACCAGCCAGCTTCATGGCGGCGGCTTTACCAACTTCAGCACCAAAATTTATCAGTGTGCCCGTCAATTTCGACAGGGAAGGCGTAAGCGCAGCAATAACAGCCTCATCGCCCGATATCAGCATATACCCGGTGCTTTCCAACGCATTTATAGGGCCCATAAAAACAGGCGCATGTTGGTAGGTAAACCCTTTTTCTTTCCATGTCCTGGTTCTGGCTATAGCGCCTTCTTTTGAAGTAGTAGTATGATCGATGATGATGGCGCCTGGTGTAAAGCCTGGCGCTGCGGCTTTCAGCACCTCATCAACAGTAGCGTCGTCTTTTAAAGCAATGTGGAGCTCAGTAGCGCCTTTAACGGCATCAGCTACATTTATAAAAGCTTTGGCGCCTTCTTTTTCCAGTTCCTGTGCTTTTGAGGCGGTGCGGTTCCAAACCTGAACGGTTTCTCCCTGTTTTATCATGGCCCGAACGAAATTCGAGCCTAATAATCCCATTCCTAAAAATGCTTTCATAACAATGTTTTTGCAAAGATTGGGGATTTTGGGAAAACACCCACTGGTTTTTCAATAATACCGGCAATGGCACCCAGCCTCGGTATTTTATTTAGATAAAAATATAAAAATTGAAATAAAAAGTATCACAAAGTGAACTGTAAATGCCAGATAATGAACTATTATAGATCATTATCTGTAAGCTTTATTATGTGAATTACGTTTACCTGTTTCTTTGTGGCCATGCTAAAGGTTAAAGATAAACGATACACTACTGTAAATAATTTAATTACGGGAGGATTTATTAAAAGCTTCTCCCAAATATTAGATACTATACCAAAGACAGTGGTCTTTCGTGACCTGGGCATGCATCATCAAACGTTTGAGAAGGTGGTACAAAACCCCGCTAAACTTTCATGTGAAGATGCTTTTAAACTTGCCTCGCTCATTGAAATTGATGAAATGGAAATACTGAAACTAATTTATAACGAAGTAATAGTTGAGAAGAAGGCAAAGCGAAAGAAATAACTACTATAAAAAGAGTACGATACAACACAAGACGAATCAGGTCTGTTCGGTTTTCCGAAACGGGCCTTTTCCGTTTTATAGTACGATAATGATGGAAAAAAAGATGAAGTATACTTTTATGTATCAATAAATGACTAAAAAAGTACGGTACGTACTTTCTACCGCATTATGTGACAGATTTGAGATATATAGTACTTTTTCCTCATTACTTTGTGACATGGCGAAGGACCCACGCTATAGCACAGTTTATAAACTAATCACCAGCGGCCAATTAAATAGCCTGGCGGAGATGTTGGTGATTGTACCCAAGACTGTATTAGCCCGCGACCTGGGTATGCATCACATAACGCTTAATAAACTGCTTGTGCATCCGGGAAAATTCAAGTTGGAGGATATTTACGAGATCGCATCACTGGTTGGTGTAGAAAATAAGGTGATGCTGCAGTTGTTTTATAACGAAACCGGGGAGAAGAAAGCAAAACGAAAGAAATAAATTCCTGAAAAATAAGTACGATACACACAAAGACAATCAGGCCTCGACGGTACCGTCGGGGTCTTTTTTGTGTGCGCCATGCATGATGATAAACTTGACGGTTAAAGTCCGTTATGGGGGTATGTAATCGCCAACCATTAGCCAAGAGCGAGGGTGTCCACTGCGAAGTGGAATCTGAAGGAAGCTGGCGGCAAAGTTCCGGCCCGAGGAACACGAACACTATCAGGCAGATGCTGTGAGGACGAGTTTGCACAACAAAAC
>NZ_JBJMLX010000285.1:0-3147 GCF_045805085.1 Niastella sp. | reverse complement strand
TGGTGCAACAGGCACTGTATTATCGAGCACGTTGATAATTTGAGAAACCGATGTTGTATTGTTACATGCATCGGTGAATGTCCATTTTCTTGTAATAGTATATCCGCAACCATTAGCAACTCGTACGTCTACGCCCGTTGCGGTAATATTGCCACTGCAATTGTCAGTTGCTGTTAACGTACCGGGAGCCGGCACATCTGCAAGGCACTGGAAACTCTGCGTTGCAGGAGCCGTTGCAACCGGTGCTGTATTATCAACAACATTGACAATTTGCGTACATGGAGTGCTTGAGCATCCATTCAATGTAGTTACCAGCGTTAGTGTATAAGTGCCACAAGTATTATTAGCAACTACTGTTACTGTTTGGCCTGTTGAAGAGCCTGAAATAGTTGCTCCTCCACTGATCGTCCACTTATAGGTATAACCTGCAATGGCCGGTGCACTATAAGTAGTTGTGGCAGCCGGACAAACAATGCTTGCACCTGTAATAGAACAGGTAGGTATTGGTTTAGCAACGACATCAACACAAACTGGTGAGCTGGCACATCCGGCAGCGGTAGTGGCAACAACGCAATAATTAAATGTACCGGCTGCCGTAGGTGTTGTGGTAACGGTTTGGCCTATTCCTGTAGCAGGCGTTAAATATGTTGTGGGTGACCATTGGTAGGTTACCGGCTGATAAGTACCGGCAATGCCTACATTGTCTACGGCCCAGTTACTTCCTGCTGTGCCGCTGTATCTGAAGCGCACCATTACATTCGTTTGACCTATGTAGGCGCTTAGATTAATTGATTCCTGGATAAAACCATTGTTTGGATTTCCAACATTTGTTGGACCTGTATAGGTTTTTAAGGTTGTATAGGAAAGGCCGCCGTTGGTTGAAATTTCAACCCATCCTGTTGTGCCTGCATTAAAGTTTAATGCAGTATAATAGTTGAAAGTAGGATTGGTCAATCCTACCAGGCTGAAAGGAGGTGTGACTAAACTAACCGTGCTTCCGCCGCCATCGCCGTTAACGATCATGAATTTGGTATTCGTAGGCGCTGCATTTGAATTAAACACTTTGCCGTTAAAAGTTTTGCCATTACCCGTTTCTCCCCATGCACTGTTATCATCTTTGTTATTGCTGTTGGCATCGTTCCCATTCCAGCCGGCCGGGTTGGCATTTTGAAAATCCTCAACCGGAAAAGGCGGTGGACCATAATCACTGGCCTTTAAAACGGCTGATTGACCTAAACAGAATATGGACGGTGTTGCAGTGACTGTGGGAGTAAACGGAGGATTTACCGGTACAATACCTATGCTTGAATAGTCATTGCATCCGTTCAATTCAAGTGCAACGCGGTAAATGGTAGTTGTAGTTAAATTAAGGTACGATTGTGACGTACTGGTGTTGCTGATGGTTGTCCAGGTTGCTCCGCCATCGGTAGATGATTCCCATCTTAATATATTGCCGGTATAGTTAGATAATGTTAAAGTGCCGCTGTTAGCTCCGGGGCAAACTGCCGGGCTTGAAGAAACATCTCCACTGGGCCCCTGAGTAACTGTTACTGTAACATTAGCCGTGCCGATACAGCCGTTAGCGCCGGTTCCTGTAACGGTGTAAGTAGTGGTAACACTGGGGTAAGCATTAACAATATTACCGGTTGTAATGGATAGATCTGTTGCAGGGCTCCAGGTATACGTATTGGCGCCGCTTGCTGTTAGCGTTACACTACCACCACTACAAAATGCCGCAGGCGCAGCCGGACTAACAGTTATAGTTGGTAAAGGATTTACGGTGATCGAGGTTGCCGCAGATGTTCTGGCACAGCCATTGCCGTTTGTTACTGTTACGGTATAACTTCCACTTGTTGTTGTGGAATAGGTTTGATTTGTCGCTCCTGGAACACCCGTGCCATTCAAACTCCACTGGTTGCCTGTAGCAGAAGAAGAAGTAAGGGTTACGCTTCCGCCCTGGCAAAAAGTAGTTGGCCCCCCTGCAGAAATAGTGGGAATTGCAGGTCTCGGATTTACAGTAATAGTGATAGCATAAGGAGTACCGGCACACCCGCCTGGTGAGGAAGTGGGTGTAACAATATACTGTACAGTTCCTGCAGTTGTATTACTTGGATTAGTGAGTGTTTGATTGATAGTAGAACCTGATCCGGCACTAGCGCCTGTTATACCTCCTGTAATTGTTCCGATGGTCCATGCAAATGTGCCCGGCACACTTGCAGTCAAAGAGATGTTGGGTCCCGTTCCGCTACAGATAGTTGCTGCATTAGCATTAGTAACGGCAGGTCTCGGATTTACAGTAACAGTTGTTGTTGTAGTAGCCGAACATCCATTTCCATTAGTTACAATTACTGTATAAACTCCCGAAGCCGCGGTGGTGACATTTGCAATGGAAGGGGTTGCTGATGATGAAGTAAAACTGTTTGGCCCGGTCCAACTGTAGGTACTTCCGCCACTAGCCGTAAGGTTCAAGGTAGAACCGGCGCACTGCGGCGTATTGCTGCCTGCTGTTGGAGTAGGTAATGCATTGATGGTTACACTGGTGGTCGTAGTAGCCGAACATCCATTTCCATTAGTTACAATTACTGTATAAACTCCCGAAGCAGCGTTGGTCACGTTTGCGATGGAAGGGTTTGCTGATGATGAAGTAAACCCATTAGGACCTGTCCAACTATAAGTACTGCCGCCACTGGTCGTCAGGTTCAAGTTAGAACCGGCGCATTGCGGGGTGTTGCTGCTTGCTGTTGGGGTTGGTAGCGCATTAATAGTTACGCTAGTGGTCGTAGTAGCCGAACATCCATTTCCATTAGTTACAATTACTGTATAAACTCCCGAAGCAGCGGTGGTCACATTTGCGATGGAAGGGGTTGCTGATGATGAAGTAAACCCATTTGGCCCTGTCCAACTATAAGTACTGCCGCCACTGGTTGTCAGGTTCAAGTTAGAACCGGCGCATTGCGGGGTGTTGCTGCTTGCTGTTGGGGTTGGTAGCGCATTAATAGTTACGCTAGTGGTTGTAGTAGCCGAACATCCATTTCCATTAGTTACAATTACTGTATAAACTCCCGAAGCCGCGGTGGTGACATTTGCAATGGAAGGGGTTGCTGATGATGAAGTAAAACTGTTTGGCCCGGTCCAACTGTAGGTACT
>NZ_JBJMLX010000284.1:0-20159 GCF_045805085.1 Niastella sp. | reverse complement strand
GAAGTAGAAGACGTGGATAATGAAGAAGATCTGCATCACCGCGCTCCCATCGTTACCATCATGGGTCACGTTGACCACGGTAATACTTCATTACTTGACTATATCCGCAGTGCGAATGTGGTGGCCGGTGAGGCGGGTGGTATCACCCAGCACATAGGGGCCTACGAAGTAACACTGCCTAACAGCAAGAAAATAACGTTCCTCGATACACCCGGTCACGAAGCGTTTACCGCCATGCGTGCCCGCGGTGCCAAAGTAACCGATATAGCAGTAATTGTAGTGGCGGCTGACGATGCGGTAATGCCGCAAACCAAGGAAGCCATCAGCCACGCACAGGCTGCCGGTGTACCAATGATCTTTGCTATCAATAAGATCGATAAAGATGGCGCCAACCCACAAAAAATATACGAACAATTGGCAGGTATGAACCTGTTGGTTGAAGAATGGGGTGGTAAATACCAAAGCCAGCAACTGAGCGCCAAGCAGGGATTAAATGTAGACAACCTGCTGGAAAAGATCCTGCTCGAAGCGGAGTTGCTCGATCTGAAAGCAAACCCCGACCGTGAAGCAACCGGTACCATCATTGAGGCTACCCTCGATAAAGGACGTGGCTATGTAGCTACCGTTCTCGTTCAAAACGGTACCCTGAAACATGGCGACCTGGTAGTATCCGGTCAGTTTTTTGGCCGCGTAAAAGCTATGTTCAACGAACGTAACAAACGCGTTGACGAAGCGCCGCCTTCTACCCCGGTATTGATCCTGGGTCTGAACGGTGCCCCTCAGGCTGGTGAGAAATTTAAAGTATATGAAGATGAAGCAGAAGCCAAAGATGTAGCTAACCGCCGTGCTCAGATCTTACGTGAACAAGGTATACGTACCAAGAAACATATCACGCTCGATGAAATTGGCCGTCGTTTGGCATTAGGAAACTTCAAACAGTTGAACCTGATCCTTAAAGGCGACGTTGATGGTTCGGTAGAAGCGTTGAGCGATTCATTACAGAAACTGTCGACCGAAGAGATCGTTGTATCAGTAGTACATAAAGCAGTAGGTGCTATCAGTGAAAGTGATGTAATGCTGGCAACAGCTTCCGACGCCATCGTAGTTGGTTTCAACGTGCGGCCTTCAACACAGGCTAACCGCCTGGCTGAATCCGAAGGCGTGGAGATCAAACTCTACTCTATCATCTATAACGCAATCGAAGAGGTGAAGAGCGCGATGGAAGGTATGTTGGAACCCAAGATCACTGAAAAGATCGTTGCCAACGTGGAAGTACGCAACGTCTTCAAATTCGATAAAGCTACCGTTGCAGGTTGTTATGTACTCGATGGTAAGATCCTGCGTAACTCTAAGATCCGCGTAATTCGCGATGGTATCGTAGAGTATCCTAAGGGTGAAGGACAAAGCGCTGAACTGCAGTCTTTGAAACGCTTCAAAGACGACGTGAAGGAAGTGCCTTCAGGTATGGAGTGCGGTTTAACGGTTAAAAACTTTAGCGATATTAAAGTAGGCGATATAATAGAAGCGTTTGAACTGGAAGAAGTAAAACGTACATTATAAAGGCACAAAACCTAAGATTCAAGGCACAAGTCGGAACTCCTTCTTGTGCCTTGTTTTCTTAATTCTTGTTCCGTGAGCCTTGTACCTTGGGCCTTTGCACGAAACTTTTGTTAAATAACATCTTTGCCAACAGGGTAACCAGTAAATTTGGCCCCTGTCCCTTTCAAAAATATTCAGATGAAGTCTGTTTTTACTTTTATTACCGCCTTGCTTTTTGTAACCATTGCGGTAGCCCAGGCCCCACGTAAAGTAGTCGCCGATAAAATTGTAGGCATTGTAGGCGATAAGATCATATTAAAATCTGATGTGTATAACGATATCCTCGACCGTCAGCGCCGCGGAGAGCCGGTTCCTGAAAACGCCAACTGCGCCATTATGGAGCAGATACTTACGTTGAAGGCATTGGTGCTGCAGGCCGAAAAAGACTCCATCCAGGTTGGGGACGATGAAATTGACGCCTTGCTCGATAACCAGATCCGCGGTTTTGTTCAGATGTATGGGTCAAAAGAAGCCCTGGAAGAAATTGCCGGCCGCACCGTTTATCAGATCAAAGAAGATTTTCGCACCACCTTTAAGGAAAGGAAGCTCGCCGAGCGCATGCGCGATAAGATCGTAGAGAATATCAAGATCACTCCGCAGGAGGTAAAAGACTTCTTCATGAAGAAGGATCAGAAAAGCCTGCCTTATTATGAATCGCAAGTGGTGATAGGTCAAATCGTGGTGAGCCCCAAAGCCAGCCGCGACCTTGAAAAACTGACCATCGATGAGTTAAATGATTTTAAAAAGCAGGTAGAATCAGGTCAGCAGAAATTTGAGACCCTTGCCAAATTATATACCCAGGACCCCGGCAGTAAAGAAAATGGTGGTCAATACTCCATTAACCGTACAGAAAAACAATGGGACCCTATCTGGTTGAGCAATGCCTTCCGCCTTAAAGAAGGACAGATCTCGCCGGTATTCAAATCAAAATTGGGCTATTTTATTATTCAAATGGTAAGCCGCGCCGGTGACGACGCCATCGTTCGTCATATTTTGCGTGTTCCCACAGTCACCGACGACGAGATCAACGAAGCCGTTAATAAACTCGATTCTGTAAGGGCTAAATTAATTGCCGGAACCATCACATTTGGTGAGGCCGTTGCCCGCTACAGCGATGATGAGAACTCAAAATTCACTGGTGGGTATATACAAAACCAGGCCGGTTCAACCTTCCTGGAATTAGGCCAGCTCGATAAAGACCTGGTTGAAATGCTCGGAAAAACAGGACTAAAACCAGGTGAGTATTCAAAGCCTACACCTTATACTGATGACAGAGGTAAAAAAAGTGTACGCATCGTTTACCTGAAAACCCGCACCGAGCCACACGTGGAGAACCTGAAAGATGATTATGACCGGCTGGCTAAAGATGCATTGGAAGTAAAAAAACAACATGCACTTGAATCCTGGTTTGCCTCAAAGATCCCTTCCTATTACATCATGATCGATGATGAATTTAAAAGTTGCGGCACTTTGCATAACTGGATCCAGTACGCAGCAGCCGGAAATAAATAATAAAAAAAGAAATTGATTATACGTAGCCCTGGCGGTACCGCCGGGGCTACTTTTTTGCCGGTATCAGGGTAGGAAGCCTAACTAAAAATTGTGTATACGCTTTTGAGATAATGTGTTACTCATTGCAATAAATAATCATTTAAATTTAAGTGTAAACACTTAAATGACTTAGAAACGCCTTTCCGACTCTTGGCATGAACGAGCTTTTAAGTATTTTGTATAAGTATTTACATGTAAATATTAATTCAAAATGTATCATGTAAGTTACAACAAGCTGTATGTTAAAACAGTCGAAGAAATCCATTCCTGAAGTAGCTTTTGATTATGCCACCCTTAGCCTGCAAACAGACATGGCGGGTATCATCTTATCAGCTTCAGCTGACTTGCTTTCTTTTACCGGAAAGCATCAGGAAGAATTGATTGGCAATTCCTTTAAAAAAATTATTGACGCTGCCGATAAGCCCAAACTACAGGCAATACTAAATACCGGTACCGGCATTGATACTGGTCTGAACATACAACTGGCGCTGAAAGGAAAATCAGGCGTACGCCATGTTGGGTTCACCGCCACCTGCCAGCAGAGCAATCATAAAATAAATAATATAATAACCTGGAACGCCATTGCGGAAAGCAACGGGGAGGCAGAGAATGTAGCAGCCCTTCTTGAAGCCACCCGGCAGGAATTAAAAGAAGTTACCGAACGATATAAGGCATTTGTACAGCAAAGCTCAGAGATCATTTGGCGATGTGAATTACAAACACCAATAAAAATCAACGATCCGGAAGAAAAACAAATTCAACAATTGTTTAACGGGTGTTTGGCCGAGTGTAACGATCAGATGGCGCATTTTTATGGGTATGAAAATGCCAGCGATGTCATTGGAAAAACGGTATCGGTTTTCTTTGATCCCAACGAGCCTGTTACCTACCAGGTTGTAAAAGAGTTTATACAACAAGGTTATAAAATATACCGCCGGCTTTCCATGCATATAGATCACCAGGGAAATAAACGATACTTTTTGAATAACCTGGTGGGTGTGGTAGAAAATGGAAAGTTATTACGGGTTTGGACCACCCAGAATGAAATTACCGAGCTGCGGAGCAGCCAGCAACAGCTTAAAGAATATTCCGAACGTATTACAAACATCCTGGCCAGCATCACCGATGGGTTTATAGCAGTAGATAAAACGCTGACCATATTTCTTTGGAACCATGCCGTAGAACGGTTGACAGGGTTGGAATCAAAGCATGTGATCGGTTCCGGCGTTGATAAGATCTTCCCCAATTTCATTGGCACTTCTGAGTATAACCACTATATAGAGGCTATAAATAAAGACAATTCATCCAACTTCGAACATTTTCTGCCTACGTTCAATCGCTGGCTCGAAACAAGTGTGTATCCGTTTTCGCAAGGCGCCTTTATATACTTCCGTGATATTACCGATCGTAAAAAGCAGGAACGGTTACTGGAGCTGGAAAAGCAGGTGCTGGAAATAAATGCCCAACCGGCTGCTTCACTAAAGGCAACCATCGATTATTTCCTGAGCGGGCTCGAAAAAACGTTTACCGACACCATATGCTCCGTGATCATGGTGAATGATGACAAGCAAACTATCATGCATTTGTCGGGACCCAGCCTGCCCGATGAATTCACACGCGGAATAAATGGCGTGAAGATAGGACCCTGTGTGGCTTCCTGTGGCACTGCTATTTACAGAAAGGAAAGAGTAATTACGGTTGACATTGATGCGGATCCTTTATGGGAGAATTACAAAGGGTTTGCCCTACAATTCGGACTGAAGTCCTGTTGGTCGTTCCCTATTTTAAATGCAGCCAATGATGTACTGGCTACTATTGCCGTGTATCATAAGTATCCGGCCACCCCAACCGAAAGTGAATTGAGCATCTTTGAACGGGTGGTTAGTTTGCTGCGCATAATCATTGAAAATAAAAATGCCGAGCTAAAGATAAGATTGAGCAACGAACGGTATTTGCTGGTGACCAAGGCCACCAACGATGCCATTTGGGATTGGGATGTAAACACCAATACTTTGTATTGGGGTGAAGGCATTTATACCCTCTTTGGATTTAAACCCGGTTATGTAGATAATTCATCGAACTTCTGGGAAAATTGTATTCACCCCGAAGACCGCGACCGCGTGGTGAATGGATTAAACAAGTTTATTACAGATAGTACTTCCAAGATCTGGGAAGACGAATACCGGTTCATAAAACCTACTGGCGAATATGCGTTGGTGTTTGACCGGGGTTTTTTAATTTATGACCATTCCGGAAATATAGCCCGGATGGTAGGGTCCATGCAGGACATTACCGATAAAAAAGAACTGGAAAAGAAATTATTAAAACAGCAGGTAGATAAACAAAAACTGATTGCCCAGGCGGTAGTGAACGCCCAGGAAAAAGAAAGGGCCGAAATTGGCAAGGAATTACATGATAATGTGAACCAGATATTGTCAACGGCTAAATTATACCTTGAACTGGCAGAAACAGACGACAAAAGCCGGATCGACCTGATTAAACGCAGTACCAATAATATTTCCGATGCTATAAATGAGATCCGGACAATTAGCCGGTCGCTGGTGCCACCAAGTATTGGTGATCTCGGTCTAATAGATTCGGTACAGGACCTGGTTGAAAATATAAAAGCCACGCGCCGCCTGCACGTGGAGTTTTATTATTCCGGAACTATTGATGATATACTGGATGAAAAGCGAAAGCTGATGCTTTTTCGCATCATCCAGGAGCAGGTGAATAATGTTTTAAAGCATGCTGCAGCCAAGAACCTGGTCATTGAACTGATTGCAGATAGCGAAGGTCATGCGGTTGACCTTACGATCAGTGATGATGGTAAAGGATTTGAATTGGATAAAGTGCGCTCGAAAAAAGGAGTTGGACTGTCGAACATAGCCAGCCGCGCCCAATTATTCAATGGGAGTGTGCATATTGTTACAGCCCTGGGCGAAGGGTGCAAATTGAAAATTAATGTCCCTATTTCAAATATCTAAACCCCCTTATTGGTTATGGAAAAAATAAGTGTTTTAATTGCAGATGACCACAAATTGATACGGGAAACCTGGAGTTTTATCCTGAATAACGATCCCCGCTTCACTGTAGTGGCCGAATGTGGCGATTCGGAGCAGGCTGTGGAAATGGCCAAGAACAAGAAACCACAGATTGTGTTGATGGATATAAACATGCTGCCTATTTCGGGGTTTGAAGCCACAGAAAAGATCAGGAAGGTATCGCCTGCATCCCGCATTATTGGTATCTCCATGCACTCACAACCGGCCTACGCCAAAAAAATGTTGCAGATTGGCGCCCGTGGCTATGTTACCAAGAATTCCTCTAAGGAAGAAATGATAAACGCCATCATGGAAGTGCATAGCGGTAATAAATATATCTGCGATGAAATAAAGAATAATATTTCTGAACTGGTGCTGGAAGAAAATAAGGATGTGCCGAATGTAAACGCCCTCACTGAGCGGGAGATTCAGATCATTAATCTTATTAAGGAAGGACAATCATCGAAAGAGATTGCCACGAGCCTGAATATTTCTTTAAAAACAGTAGAGGTGCACCGGCATAATATTCTGAAAAAGCTGAAACTGAAAAACTCAGCTTCGCTGGTGAACTTTATTAATAATGTAGCTACGAGTATGTAATTGTGTGTAATGCACAATTATATATAGAGTATAACTAATGTTTATTAGTAAGAATATAAGGGACAATTAATCACCAATTTGGGGGATATGTATCAATCGTCTAGGGGTAAACCTTTATATCCTGCTGAAAAAATTCATTAAGTGTTTAAAAGACATTGAATAATTTGTGAATTCTTTCAGAAAAAATAAGATGTTTGTGCTACCAATATCTATAGTAAAACAATCAAAATCCAACGTCCGTAATCCAGATCCTAGCGAAAGCCGAACCGTCCAATGCCCGTTTAAATTAAAAAACAAACCGGCGCAGATATTGATCCAATGTCCTGATGAGGAACAACCCCCATACCTATGAAGACTGGGGGTTTTTTTCATTTTTCTCTAACACTTCTACGCTCCCTCACATTTCTTCTTTTCCTTAATTACTCGTAGCTTTGCGCTTTCTTTTTATAATCGGGAGTAATACATGAGTGATGCAATAAAACATGAATGTGGTTTAGCATTCATCCGTTTAAGAAAGCCGTTCTCCTACTATTTACAGCAATACGGTACAGTAATGTGGGGCCTTAACAAGCTGTACTTGCTCATGGAAAAACAACACAACCGAGGTCAGGATGGCGCTGGTTTGGCCGCTGTGAAGCTGAATGTGGAACCTGGTTACCCATTTCTCTCCCGAATTAGAAGCGCTGCCAATCAACCCATTGCAGACATTTTTAGCAAAGTAAGTGCAGAAGTGAAAGAGCTGGAAAAATACCAGCCCGATGTAATGAAACACCCCGGCTTAATGAAGGGACATATTTCATTTCTCGGTGAATTGCTGTTGGGGCACCTCCGCTACGGCACCCAGGGAAAGAACAATGCAGAATTCTGTCATCCATTTATAAAACGCCACACCATCCCCGCCCGTAACATGGCGCTGGCTGGTAACTTTAACCTGGTTAATACCGATGAGTTGTTTAACCTCATCAATATAGAGCCGGGCGAGTTTCAAAAACAAAGCGACCTGGCCGCTATGATGGAAGTGATCCATCATTTTCTGGTTAAAGGCGATGAACACTCACAGATCGATGTGGATGTATTAGGTGTATTGCGCAAAGCAGTACCCTTGTTCGATGGTGGTTTTACCGTTGGTGGTTTGCTGGGTAATGGCGATTCATTTGTATTCAGGGATGCTCATGGCATACGTCCTGCATATTATTATATTGACGAAGATGTGATTGTAGCCGCTTCAGAGCGTTCGGCCATCCGTACCGTGTTCAATGTGGGCGAAAATGAGGTGAAGGAACTGATGCCCGGTATGGGCCTGGTGGTAAAAGCTAATGGCGAATTCACCATCGACAAGGTGGTAGAACCAAAAGAACGCAAGGCCTGTAGCTTTGAGCGCATTTATTTTTCGCGCGGAAGTGATGAGAAGATCTACCGCGAGCGGAATGCACTTGGTTATAATTTGACACCCCAGATCCTGGAGTCAATTAATAACGATCTTAAGCACACCATTTTTTCATTTATTCCCAATACGGCCGAAGTAGCCTTTTACGGGTTATGGAAAGGCCTCGATGATTATTTAAAGAAAGTAAAAATTGAGCGTATACTATCCTGGGGTAAGAATTTTACCGAAGAAGAGTTGGCTGAAATGATCAACCGTAAAGTACGGATTGAGAAAATCGCTATTAAGGACGTTAAGATGCGTACCTTCATTACAGAAGATGTAAGCCGTAATGAAATGGTGCAGCACGTGTATGACGTTACCTACGGAACGGTGGAAAAGGGAGTTGATACATTGGTGGTGATTGATGATTCTATCGTAAGAGGTACAACCCTTAAAGAAAGCATCGTGCGGATGCTGGCCAGGCTGGCACCGAAAAAGATCATTGTTGTTTCTTCGGCGCCTCAGATCCGCTATCCCGATTGCTATGGTATTGATATGAGTAAGCTGGGCGATTTTATTGCCTTCAAAGCGGCTACGGAATTAATGAAAGAGCAGGGCAAGGAAAATTGTCTGATAGAATTGTACGAAAGATGTAAAGAATTGCAACGTTTAGACCAGCTACATACGGAAAACGTGGTTCAGCACGTTTATAAACCATTCACAACCGAACAGATCTCGAATAAAGTTGCTGAATTAATTACCCCCAAAGGGCTTGAAATCCCGGTGCAGGTAATTTTTCAGACAATAGAGTCCCTTCACCAAGCGTGTCCAACCAATACAGGCGACTGGTATTTTACCGGTAATTACCCGACCCCTGGCGGCAACCGGGTGGTAAATAAGGCTTTTATCAACTATATGGAGGGTAAGAACGTAAGAGGGTATTAAAAATCTTATTAGATTGAAAGTTATACTGTTATTAATGCATATTTAATTTGGTATTTGCATATATCAGAAAAAATGCTTAATATCAGGTACGGGATTATATGTAACCTCTTCAGTACCCCCCGGAAAACTAAGGTATAAGCTCATCATTAGTAGTTGTACATAGGTACTGAAACAGACCTGGTGCCTGTTTTGTATGCCAATTGTGCAGATTAAAAGCTCATTCACACACACTACTGAAAAAAAATTCGTATGAGTAAAATTACCATCATGATTGTTGATGATCACACCTTGATCCGCGAAACCTGGTCGTATTTGTTAGGACGGAACGAAGAACTGGAAGTTATTGCTGAATTAGGGGATGGTCAACGAGCTATTGAAATTGCACGGGACAAGCGTCCCAACATTGTGCTGCTCGATATTAACATGTCCCCGTTGAATGGGTTTGACATTTTAAAAATGATCCGTAAACTCTCGCCCGGTTCAAAAGTTATTGCCGTATCAATGCACTCGCAACCTGCGTATGCAAAGAAAATGCTGCGCCTGGGCGCCCGGGGTTATGTAACCAAGAATTCTCCCCGTAAGGAAATGCTCGATGCCATTCACCAGGTAACAGCCGGCAATGTGTACATCTGCCAGGAGGTGAAGAACATTCTTTCTGAGCAAATGATGAATGAAGAAGAAGGCGGAGATGGTTTGAACCAACTTTCTGAACGCGAAATAGAGGTGATAAATCTTATTCGCAACGGGTTATCGTCAAAAGAAATAGCAGATAAGTTAGCCATCTCTATAAAAACCGTTGAAGTTCACCGGCACAACATCCTAAAGAAATTAAAAGTAAAAAATACAGCATCGCTGATTAACTATATCAATTCGAGCGGACTGTAATTCTCCTTTCTTTTATTGGATAATAATACACCTAACTAATCGTATTTTTCCCCGGTCGGCAGGTGCATTTGGCAAAGTATTTGCGGCAAATGCACCTGCCGACCGTTTAGCTTCCTATGGGGAACCAATTTTAATAACAGTGAACCTGTTAAATTTCTGATTCCTTTGATCGAACTCATTATTTTTAGGGGGATTTATCCCCCTTTTATTTTTTATGAAGTCAGTAATAATCATAAGGCACGCAAAAAGCAGTTGGGATCAACCCGGTGTTGAAGATTTTGATCGTCCTTTAAATGACAGAGGTAAAGAAGATGCGCCCAAAATGGCGGCGCGGTTGCTCGATCGAAAAGTGAAGATCGATGCTTTTATTGCAAGCTCCGCTAAAAGAGCCCGCAAAACCGCTTCGCTGTTCATTAAAGAATATGGTGGCGATAAAGACGACATCATTCTGGCACCTGAATTATACCTGGCCGGTCCCGACGCGTTTTATGACGTGATAGCAAAAGCGCCTTCATCAGCAAATACCATTGCCCTCTTTGCGCATAATCCCGGCATTACCGAGTTTGCCAACGAGTTAACCGATGTTCGCATCGACGATATGCCTACCTGCGCCATCTTTGCCATTAAAGTTGATATTAAGGATTGGGCTGAATTCAAAGATGCCCGGAAAGAATACTGGTTCTTTGATTATCCGAAATCTGTCTGAACTGGGATAGATGGGATTTTTGGGATGGATGGGAGAACGGATGAGATCACTTTTGCTTTGATTCTTTGATTTGATCTATCAATTCCTGGATCGCCTTTTCGTAATCATCCATTGGCCAGGGACTTACCTGATAAGGGAATTTACTGGCTGCTGCCAATGAGTTTTGTAAGTTGAACTGCGCTTGTGAAATGGTATAGGCCAGCTGTTCATTGTGCAAATGAGCAGCTACGTATTCCTGTTCTGCCTGTCCCGGCGTGGGTACTAAAATACTTTTCTTACCCAGCTTTAACAGGTCCATCACCGTGGTGTACCCCGAACGGCTAATTACCAACTCCGCATTACACATCAATTTATTTAGCAGGCCCGCTGGCGCGTGGTTGTATATAGTTATATTGTTTTTAACCTGCACGGCCTCACCTTCTCCCGGCAATCCTCTTACCAAGACTGTTTTGCCCGGTTGCTGTTCCAGTTCCTTCAACAAAAGGTTTTCAAATATGCTGCGTTGCGGTTCAGGGCCTGAAAGAATGA
This sequence comes from Niastella sp., assembly GCF_045805085.1. Lineage (NCBI taxonomy): Bacteria > Pseudomonadati > Bacteroidota > Chitinophagia > Chitinophagales > Chitinophagaceae > Niastella > Niastella sp. The sequence goes on along the minus strand of NZ_JBJMLX010000284.1, from coordinate 8,935 downwards.
CCAGTAATTGAATGGGATTGGTTGTAGCGGAACAGGCTTTTAACCGGCTAAGTCCGCCTATATACTGTACAGGGATGTTTGGTAATGTAACAGGGTTTGATAACCTGCCTGCCAGCGTTTTTGTTCCCTTGCGGTCAGGCACCCAACAGTTGGAGAACCGGTTAATACGACGATAGTTTAACCATTGAACCAAACGGTCAGCTACTTTGCCCAATCCGGTTTTTATATACAATTGATGCGTAATAAAAATTGAAGGAATGTTGCTGGTGTATAAACCGTACCGGTTATCTGAAATAATACAGTCAACGTGTTGCGATTTCAGGAAAATATTTAACCAGCTCTTTTCGTTATTGATTCGGATCAATATTTTTGGAGTCTGGAGAATGATCCGGACTATTGTACCCCACCTCTTTTTGCCGTATTTCAAATTATAGCCTGCCAGATGCACATATGTAATAAGCCCGGGAAATTCCCTGGCCAACAACACTTTTTGCGTTGAATTACAGGCTATAATAATTGAACATCCCTGCTGTAACAATTCGTGGATGATGGGAATACAACGGGTGGTATGGCCTAATCCCCAATCGAGTGGCGATAATAGTACGATGGGTTTTTGCGACGGGATGTTAAAATTGTTTAATTCGGCCAAACTGAAGTACTAATTTGTTCGTAAAATAGTTTAATTTAGTAAGAACCAAGTATATGAAGAAAGTAAGTTATTCCGTATTAATTGTGTTATTAATTAGCCTGGTTATGGCCGGTTGCAGTTCCGGTAATCGCATCGCAGGTGGCGGTTCGTCCAAAAAATGCGGTTGTGGTTTAAACAGGGGATTTGTAGGTTATTAAAGCCGATGTGAAATGAAAAACTCTAATCGCGATTTGCTCATTCTGGTAAAGGAAGCTTATACAAACCAGGAAGCCATGCAATATGAGCTTCAGCAATTGAATACGCTATTAGGGGATTTTGAAACACTGGAAAGTTTTTGCCTGGCGCATGAAGTTTTCGATTTGCAGAAATATCGCATCCTTACAAAAAAGGCCCAATTACAAAAGACAATAGAAAAAGATACTTTAAAGCCTTTTGTATTTATCTGCAACAAAAATTAACTGGTTGTACTTATAATAAAAAAGCGAGATAAAGGAAAACCCTTTATCTCGCTTTGCTTTTATAGCTGCTTAACTTAATTTCTTTAAGGCATTCCTGAGCTGGTCTATCATTTCGCCAATCTCCTCTTTTTTGCAGGTACCCACGCTTAAGCGGTACCAGGGAGATGAGTTGTCGGCCCCAAACGCATAAAAGGGAACCACGGCCAGTTTTGCTTCGTTCAACAAGTAAGCGGTAACATCGCTTTGCTGCGTCAGTTGGTTGCCAGTGGCTGTTTTTTTGCCAACCAGGTCAATTTTTATAGTGAGGTATATGGCAGCCTGCGGGGCAATGGCGTCAACGGAAAAACCTTCTTTTTTCAATTGCTGCAAACCATTGTAAATATCCCGCAAACGCACTTCTACTTCCCCTTTAAAATGCTTCAGGTAATTATCGATCGCCTCTTTATTGTACATAAAGCGGGCAACAGCCTTTTGCTCGGCCATTGGCGCCCAGGAACCAATATGGCTCATGATCGCTTTCATTTTATCGAGAATAACCTGCGGACCAAACGCCCAGCCCACGCGTACCCCGGTAGCGGCAAAACACTTACTGATGGCATCAATGAAGATCGTGTAGGGCTGCATGGCAGGTCTAAGCGATACGGGATTACAGTGTTCAATATCTCCGAACGTAAGCTGCCAGTACATTTGATCGTACATCACATATAACTTCTTTTCATTATCACCCCGGCGGCTATTTTCTTCCAGCACCATATCGCAAATGGCTTCCAGGTCGTGTTTGGTAAAAGTGGTGCCGGTAGGGTTTTGCGGCGAACACAAAGCCAGTAAGGTAGCGCCCTTTAAATGGGGCTTTATGTCTTTGGCAATGGGCATAAAGTTGTTTTCGGCCCGGGCTTCTACCACTACATGTTCTGCGCCTATAAAGTGCGTATAATGGTTATTGTTCCAGGAGGGAACTGCATAAATTACCTTATCTTCCTTATCGCAAATGGCGCGATACAGCGAATAGATAAGCGGCCGGCCGCCACAGGATACCAGTATTTCGGAAGCTTTATAGCTGAGCTGTTCCCGTTCTTTCAGGAAGTGAGCAATCGCCTCCCGCAGGTCGAGGTTACCCTCTGCGGCGGGATAATTGGTAAAATGTTCCCGGTAGGCCTTAATGATCTCTTCTTCCAGTTCTTTGGGAATAGGGAATATAGCAGGATCAAAATCACCGACAGTAAAGTTATAGATCCTTTCTCCCGCACGGATCTTATCGCGTATTTCGCCGCCCAGTTTTACAATTTCCGACCCAATTAAAGTTTCTGCAAGATGGCTAAGTTTCATCTGTAAATATTATAATGCAAAAATAGCCTATCGCTGCCAATTAGGGGATGTAAACAGGCTATCCACTCTATAACATCTAACTTTTCGCCTATGTTAACATGTATATCCCGTTACCTTTGCAAGGATTTAACAACTTAAGCGTTTTAATTTTCAATAATTCAGGTATTTTTCTGTTATTGCAATACTATGAAAAGACTTTTATCGCTGGCTATCCTGTTGATAAGCTGTATGTTAACTGAGGCACAATCGGGTTATAACATTCCTATTACGTTAAAGCCTTATAAGAATACCTACGTTTATCTGGGTTATTATTATGGCAGGTTAAAAGCCCTGGCCGATTCCACCATGCTGGATGAGAATGGCAAAGGCGTATTTTCGGGAAAGGAACCGTTGCCAGGCGGTATTTACTTTATTGTTTCTCCCCATAAAGAGATCCTGTTCGAGCTGCTGATAGATAAACAACAACAGTTTTCCATCGCCGCCGACTCGGCCTCCCTGCCCAATAATGTTGTTTTTACGGGTTCGCAGGAAAACAAACTCTTCCATTTGTATACCCGGTTCACCAACCAGATAGGCAACGAGATCAATAAAACCAATACAGAATTAAAGGCGGCAAAGACCGCAAAAGATTCTACGAAGCTGAAAACCCGCTTAAAATGGTTGACCGATAAAATGCAATTGTACCGTGATAGCATGGTGGCTAAAAATTCCAATTCATTTTTATCGGCTCTGTTTCAGGCAATGAAAGAACCGGTGATACCACCAGGGGCCAAACATCCGGGCGGAAAATATGACTCGCTCTTCGCATATAAATATTTTAAATCACATTACTGGGATGGTGTTTCCTTCGATGACGGAAGACTGGTACGAACTCCCTTCTTTGAAGCAAAGCTGGAAAAATATTATAAAGAACTGGTAGTGCCGAACCCCGATTCAATAATAGCGGAAGTAGACCACATGTTACTGTATTCAAGAAGCAGCACCGAGATGTTTAAATTCCTGATGGTGCATTTTGTACAGAAATACATAAATCCTGAATACATGGGTCAGGACGCCGTATTTGTTCACCTGTTTGAAAAATACATCAATACCGGCCAGGCCGACTTCTTTACCCAACAGTATAAAGATTATACCTTCAAAAGGGCTTACAGCATGATGGCTAACCTGATTGGGCAACCGGCCGCGCCACTTGACCTGGTTGATACGCTCGACAAACCGGCCCCCCTGCATAATTTAAAAAGCAATTTTGTAGTGATCTGTTTCTGGGATCCTACCTGCAGCCATTGTAAAGAAACCGTACCCAAAGTTGATTCGATCTATAAAGCCAAATGGAAAAATGAAGGAGTTGCTTTATACGGCGTAATGGTAGATGGCGGCAAAGAGAACTGGAAAAAATTCATAAACGATAATAAGCTCACCGGCTGGACGCATGCGTATCAGTTACCTTCCCAGCAAAAAGAAGAGGAAGCGGCAAACAAACCTAATTATCGTCAGCTTTATGATGTGTACCAAACGCCTATTTTATATTTGCTCGATAAAGACAAAAACATCATAGCCAAAAAGCTCAGCTACCAGCAACTGGATGAGGTGATTGATCTTAAACTAAAAACTAAAAAATCTAACTAGCATTATGACTGTTATCAGTAAAGCGGCTGTTGCTACATTATTGATCTTCATGACTGCGGCTGCAAACGCTCAGGTATTGTTTACCTACGGCGGCAAAGCGGTTACAAAGAATGAATTTCTAAAGGCCTACAACAAGAATAATTCGGATACCAAGCCAACCGATCAGTCGTACCACGATTACCTGGAACTGTACATTCGCTTCAAGCTGAAAGTACAGGCAGCGCTTGATAAAAAAATGGATACCCTGTCTAACCAGCAGGCAGAAGTGAGCAGCTTTCGAAACCAGATACTGGATGGCTATGTACGCGACGAAGGCAGTATCAATGACCTTACTACCGAAGCCATTGTTCGCAGCAAAAAAGACATCCATGTTGCCCACATCTTTGTGGCTGCCGGAAAAAATGCAACGCTTGATGATATAAAGAAAGCGCAGGATAAGATCAATGCCGCTTATAGCGAATTGCAGAAAGGCCAGGATTTTGGAAAAGTAGCCACACAGTATTCTGAAGATGCTACCGTTTCAGAAAATAAAGGCGATATCGGGTACATAACCTCGTTGGTGTTACCATACGAACTGGAAAACGCAGTGTACAGCACCCCGGTTAATAAATACACAGCAGCTATTCGCAGTAAAGCAGGGTTTCACATTTTCAAAAACCTGGGCGAAAGAGAAGGCCAGGGCAGAATGAAAGTGGCGCAAATATTACTGGCATTTCCGCCCGACGCCACCGAAGCGCAAAAAGAAACGATCAAAAAAAGAGCCGATTCCATTTATAACGAATTGACTAGTGGCAGCGATTTTAAAGTACTGGTAACCAGGTTCAGCAACGATAACATCTCCTGGCAGGCAGGGGGTGAAATGATGGAGTTTGGCGTTGGACAATACGAACTGCCATTTGAAAATGCCGCATTTGCCCTTAAAAAAGATGGCGAGATCAGCAAGCCGGTATTAAGCAGTTTTGGCTATCACATTATAAAAAGGCTGGCGTACAAACCTGCCACCGGCGATACTGCCAATAACCAGTTGCGCGACGAAATGAAGCAACGAATAGTGGCAACCGACCGGCTGGAAGTATCACAAAAAATGTTGCTGAAAAAAGTATTTCAGGTAACCGGGTTTAAAAAGAATAATGTAAACGAGCAACACCTGTTTGTAATAGCCGATAGTGTTTTAGATAATAAACGCATACCCGTTTTTGCAGATGTTACCCTTAAAACACCGTTATTCTCCTTCACTAAAAAAACAGTTACCGTAAAAGATTTTCAGGCTTACCTGGAAACGTTACGTAACTATGAAAATATGAAGGCTGGTAAAACCAGGGCGCAAATGTTACAGGAGTTTACTGAAGTAAGCGCTTTCGATTACTACCGCCAACACCTGGAAGAATTCAATAAAGACTTTAAGGATCAGTTGAACGAGTTTAAAGAAGGAAACCTGTTGTTCGAAATTATGCAACGCAACATCTGGGATCCTGCTTCCATTGATTCTGCCGGGTTGCGCAACTACTACAATGCCCATAAAGACAAATACTGGTGGGAAAGCAGCGCCGATGCAATTATTCTTACTGCCACCAACCAAGAGGCATCGGAAGAGTATAGAACAAAAATTAAAGACAACTATAAGGACTGGCAAAAGTATATCAATGCCAGCGCCGGTCACTTACAGGGCGATTCCGGCCGTTTTGAATTGAGCCAGATACCTGTTGTAGAAAGAACCAATTTTACCGAAGGACTGGTTACTGCCAATGTGAGAAATGAAAATGATAATACGGTCGCATTTGCCTACATAATTAAATTATACCCTAACCGCGAAATGCGTGGGTTTAACGATGCCCGTGGTTTTGTGATCAACGATTACCAGGTATTCCTCGAAGAAAAATGGATAGCAGACTTAAAGAAGAAATATCCGGTTAAAATAAATGAAGCAGAACTGAAAAAACTGCCAAAATAACCAGGGAACATCCATACTACATTATTCAATTGAATACACGTAAAATGCTACTTGAAAAAGTAGCATTTTTTTATATATGATCCCGGATAAAATTAAACCTCGAACAACAAAAAAGGTCATAGGAGAACTTTTTCATAACACCCTGTAAAAAACAACTCTTATGATCGCGAAAAGATTGGTTTATTTATTCGTTTTAGGTACTATTAGTGTAACTTCTTTTGCACAGGAAAGCGCCGCCTGGTTAAAAGGCGGGGTAAACTTTGCCAATGTATCTTATGATAGTAAAGGAGAAGTAGATAATGCCAACCTGCTAACGTCCTTTCATGTCGGTATAATGGGAGATATTAGTATTACCAAAGTGCTGGCCATTCAACCAGGTTTATTATTTACCGGTAAAGGATCCCGGCTTCAAAGTGGTAGTCCCGGCGACGTTAATTATTACAAGGCAACCACCAACCCATTGTATGTTGAATTACCTGTAAATGCTGTAATTAAACTTCCCCTTGATAAGGAATCAAATTTCTATTTCGGAGCAGGCCCCTACATAGCCATGGGTGTTGGTGGTAAACGTAAAATTGAAGGAAAGACCCTTGGTCTGGCATATAGCAACAATGAAAAAATAGAATTCAGCAATGATGACCCTACTACATTTAAAACTGAAGAGGGCGCTGGTTTAGGCGTAATGCGAAGATTCGATTACGGGTTAAATGGCACTGCAGGATTCCAGTTAAAAGATTTTTTGATAGGTCTCAATTATGGCTATGGGTTAGCCAAATTGCAGTCGGGCACAAACAGTTCAGATGATAATCAGAACAAGCACCGGGTCCTAAGCATTTCAATAGGCTTTAAGTTATAAGAGCGCTTTCAACTCCCAAACTTTTTATTGGATCTCATATATGTAAACTGTTTCTTGAACAAGAAACAGTTTTTTCTTTTTAAGCAGAAAAGGATATTCAGAAAGGTCCCTTTTTGAAACCAGGTAACGGATATTGAACTTTTTCAGCGACTGGTATTGTTTATCGGTCCAGGTACTAAAATTGCGGCAATGGAAATAATAACAAAGCTGGGTGGCTTCAACCATGGCAGTAGGATAAACCGCAATAGATTGATCCTTCAAAAACGACAATTGCGGTAACTGCTGATAAAAACTTTTTTGGTATTGGTAATCGCCTGATGCCTGGGTTAATTTACGATACCCAATTGTAAGAAAAGGATATACGCTTAAAAGCAGTAAAAGAACAAATACAGGCGTAAACAGCTTTTTGTTTACCAGGTTCCAGGCCCGTTGCGCCGCAAAGAAAAGCAACAGATGAAACAGAATAATGCAGGTTAAAATGTAGCGGTCAAGAATAAATAAGGGCAGGTATAGCAATGGATAACAAACAAAGAACCAGGCTATTTTATGAATGCTGCGATCACAATTTTCCTTGACCGGCTTTTTACGGTTAATAGCTAATACCAATAATGAAAATAATAATATTAACCATTTGGCGCCGGTGCCATCCAGGTTCATTATCAATTTCCTGACGGAGGCTTTTATCAGGTTTACCTGGTAGTTAAAGTTACGGGCATTACTAAAGGGCGACCAATCGTATTGATCCAGTGAATGAGCCGGGTTAATATGTGCGCTGTAAGCCTCATTAAAAGGCGGCGCATATAAACCTTCATCGGTAGGGAATCCCTTACCATAATCGGGGCTCACAAAATAATGATTGAACGGGCCTGCAGTAGTAATAACCGGCTTGCCTTCATGTAGGCTTATCGCCACTATCCAGCTGGAAGAAAGAAGAATAAAAAGCCCATATGCTTTTATTAAAAGGATAAGCTTTTTTGATTTGAACGACCGGTTTTTTACAAGCAGCAACAACAGCCAGCTACCCATAAACAGATGCATGGGCACAAAACTATACAGCTTGGCAAAGAAGGCGCACGCTGCAATAACACCCGCCCACCAGGGCATTTGTTTATTATATTCAAAACGTTGATCGGTTACCAGCAGCAGGAACCACAAACAAAAAACAGCTGCCATCAAATCGGGCGTAAGGGCCGACATGGCATAGAACAACAGCAATAGCAGCAGGTAGCAGTTAAATGTGTAGTAAAATACAGGCGTTGTAATATAACGCTGGGCCAGTTTGCACAAAACGTACAAGCCCAGCCCTGCTACCAAAAAGTTTATTATATAACAGCATGGCAAAAAAGGTAACCCTGCCAGCTTGCAAAAACATAGTATCCAGCTATAGAGGGGCGACCAAAAGCCATTAATAGCATGTTGCCAGTCGCCGGCCGCATATCTTTCAGCCAGGTTGATGTAACTCAGCGTATCATTATTCAAAAACTTATGATACGCAAACTGAAAGTATACACCAACCGATGCCCCAATAAAAAACAGGCCAGCAAGCAATCTGTTAAAGCCTGTTTGTTGCATCGTTATTTTATTTCCTTAACTACATTGTAGATCACCTTGGGCTTGCCCAGGGTATAATAGTGCAGAACTGGTACGCCGGCTTTTTTCAATTCTTTCGATTGTAGTAACAGCCATTCTGTTCCAACTTTTTCAACATCAGCATCCGTTTTGCAATTCATGATCTCATTGGCCAGATCATCGGGAATATCAACATGGAAAGTGCGGGGAATAACCGACAATTGCTTTTTGCTGGTAATGGGTTTCAAACCTGGAATGATGGGTATGGTGATGCCATTTTCACGGCAACGTTTTACAAAGTCGAAGTATTTCTGGTTATCGAAGAACATTTGCGTTACCACATACTCAGCGCCCGCAGCTACTTTAGCCTTCAGGAAGGCCAGGTCGGTTTGCAGGTTGGGTGCTTCAAAGTGTTTCTCAGGATAACCGGCCACGCCGCAGCAGAAGTCGGTTTTAAAGCCATCGCGGATGTCTTCTTCCAGGTAAATACCGGTATTCAG
>NZ_JBJMLX010000283.1:0-6474 GCF_045805085.1 Niastella sp. | reverse complement strand
GCCGCTCCGGTTTTATCACAAGTAAGCAGCCCTTCCAGCAATGGTGCTGGCTCAGTTGCCGATGCCGGTGAAGAAGTTGATAAATGGTAATTTCGCTATAATGAATTAAAATCTAGCAAGCTCCCGAAAGGAGCTTTTTTTATGGCCTCCCCCCACCCCCCTCCGGTGGTGGGGGAGCATGGCCGCCTCGCGCATTTTCTTTAACTTCATAACTGTTTTAACTCGTAAACCTGTTAACTCGTCAACTGATCAACTCCACTCAGCCACCGTTGTGTCACTCCCTTGTACGTTCTGTTCTTTACTCAGCAACCTATAAACTGTATTTCTTTCTGCCGTCTGCCGTTTGCCGTTTGCCGTTTGCCGTCTGCCTTGCCCGCCGTCCGCGTGTCGCTGAAGCTTTATCGGAGGCGCAAGCTTTAGCGTAAAAGGGCCCACTGCCTTGCATAACCGTAATGCACCTATTATAAACATCGCCTCAATTATATACCCCTGATATTCTTTGTATTAACTCATCTTGTCCGGGTTCTCTGCCAAAACATGTAGTTATCGACCTGAAACCCATGCCTTTATTGCACTGGCATTAAACTTGACATATATGGCAATTGCCTTCAATTCATGGTTAATTAAGCAAGAGTATGTTATTTTGTCACAGATAATCTTTGTATGAAAGAAGCGAAAATATTATTCACGCCTGAAGATGAAATGGATTTTATTCCTATTATCCCCCTTAATGAAAATGAAGGGGATAATAATGCAGATATAGTCATTCCGTCGGAGTTGCCCCTGTTGCCATTGCGTAACACCGTTTTGTTCCCCGGGGTTGTTTTACCAATTACCGTGGGTCGCGATAAAAGTATAAAAGCCGTAAACGACGCCTATAAAGCTGACAAACTGGTAGGTGTTATAGCGCAAAAAGACAGTAATGTAGAAGATCCGGACGTTAAAGACCTGGAAGACATCGGTACGGTGGCCAAGATCATCAAAATGATTAAAATGCCCGATGGCGGCACCACCGTCATTATACAGGGTAAACGCCGGTTCAAAGTAAAGACGATCACCAGTGAGGACCCTTATTTCAAGGCCGAGGTAGAACTGCTGGAAGAGCCGGATGCCCCAAAGAATGAGGATTTCGACGCTTATGTGGCCAATATCAAGGAAATGGCAGGGCAAATCATTCAGCTGTCGCCCAATATTCCCTCCGAAGCCTCCATTATTTTACGCAATATTGAGAACCCCGCGTTCCTGATTCACTTTATTTCCAGCAATCTGAACACCGAGTTGACGGAGAAGCAGAAGCTGCTGGAAATGAATAATATCGAAAAGCGGGCCGACCTGTTGATGAAACTGTTGCAGCGCGAACTGCAGTTTGCCGAACTCAAGAACAAGGTGACCACCAAAACCAAAACGGAGCTCGATAAACAGCAGCGCGAATACTTCCTGCAACAGCAAATGAAAAGCATCAAGGAAGAGCTGGGTGGCGATACCAATGAGCGGGAGATCAAGGAAATGATGAAAAAGGCCGAGGCCAAGAAATGGACGGAGGCGGCAAAGGAAATGTTTAAAAAGGGCGTTGAGAAGCTGGAGCGTATGCACCCCAGCACGCCCGATTACTCCGTGGTGTACAATCACCTCGACCTGATGCTTGAGCTGCCCTGGGGCGAAGTGACCGAAGACCAGTACGACCTCAAAAAAGCCAAAAAAGTGCTCGACCACGACCATTATGGTATGGACAAGGTAAAAGAGCGCCTGCTGGAATACCTGGCCGTGTTGAAATTAAAGGGCGATATGAAAAGCCCCATCCTGTGTTTTGTGGGCCCTCCGGGTATTGGTAAAACCTCCCTCGGCCGCAGTATTGCTACGGCAGTTAAGCGGAAGTATGGCCGCGTAAGTTTGGGCGGTTTGCACGATGAAAGCGAGATCCGCGGTCACCGCAAAACCTATATCGGCGCCATGCCGGGCCGCATTATTCAAATGCTGCGGAAATTGAAATCATCGAACCCTGTTATCATTCTCGATGAAATAGATAAAGTAGGGAACGATTTCCGTGGCGATCCATCTTCAGCCCTGCTGGAGGTGCTGGATCCTGAGCAGAACAATAATTTCTACGATAATTACCTGGAACTGGAATACGACCTCAGCAAGGTCCTGTTCATTGCTACCGCCAATGACGTCAATAATATTCAACCTGCCCTGCGCGACCGCCTCGAGATCATTTACCTGGGCGGCTATGCTGTGGAAGAAAAGGTACAGATTGCCAAACGGCACCTGGTACCCAAACAAAAAGAAGCGCATGGATTAAAATCGGTTGACTTTAAGATCGCCGATAACATCCTGGAAAAGATCATTCAGAATTATACAAGAGAAAGTGGCGTGCGTGAGCTTGACCGTTACCTGGCTTCCATTATGCGGTACGAGGCAAAGGAATTTGCTATGAACGAATCGGTAAAAAGCGTCCTTACCGAAAAAGACATAGAGAAGATTTTGGGTAAACCCAAATACAACAATGAAATATACAAGGCAGCCAATATGCCAGGTGTGGCCATTGGCCTGGCCTGGACCTATGTAGGCGGTGATATTTTGTTTATGGAAACCAGCCTCAGCGATGGTAAAGGCGAATTAAAGCTTACCGGTAACCTGGGTAATGTGATGAAGGAAAGCGCGGTGACCGCGTTAACCTATTTACAGTCCAATGCTAAAAAGATAGGCATCAATGCGTCACTGTTCGAGAAGAAGAATATCCACGTGCATGTGCCCGAAGGCGCCGTGCCCAAAGATGGTCCAAGTGCCGGTATAACTATCATGACGGCAATTACCTCGGCATTAACAGGGAAGCGGGTAAAACCCTATCTGGCCATGACCGGTGAAATAACCTTACGCGGTCAGGTGTTGCCGGTAGGGGGTATCAAAGAAAAAGTGCTGGCTGCCCGCAGGGCCGGGTTAAAGGAGATTGTGATGTGCTCGCAGAATGAACGTGATGTGAAGGAAATTGAGCCGGCATTTATAAGAGGGTTAACATTTCATTATGTAAAAACAATGCAGCAGGTGCTGGATATTGCATTGGCATAATGCATTGGGATAATGGGATGTTGAGATCGGCCTTTAATTGGATTTTAATACGAACATCGACATCATTTTTGAACAAATAACAATTGAACCCTGTTAGTATAATATTCAACCGAGATTTTTTTTCATGTTGGTTGTTTTAAGGGTTAAAGAAATTCCTCCATGTCAATGGAGGAATTTTTATTTTATCCGCCGAATCCGCCAGCTGGCGAAGAAGGTGGATTGTACCTTGAGTCTTTTTTCGCTACTTTCGTACCCGATCCGCCTACGCCCTGGCTTCGGCGGATGAAGCCTTCATGAAAAGCAAACTGCTTATATTAGGTTTTTTATTGATCCTTACCCGTGCAAATGCGCAAACATTAGGCGGTAATACAGTCTATAATTTTTTAAAGCTCTCCAACACGCCCCAGTTAACAGCCTTAGGCGGTATCAATATTTCCAATCAAACCCAGGACATTGGCCTCGCGTTCAACAACCCGGCATTATTACGGCCTGCTATGCATACCCAGGCAAACATGGTTTTCAATTCTTTTTATGCCGGTATAAAGAACTATCATCTCATAGGAGGGTATCATGCTAATTCCCTTAACACCACTTTCGCAGCAGGTATTAATTATTTTAGTTATGGGTCGATAGCCGAAACCGATATGATGGGGAATGTGTCAGGCAACATGCGCCCGGTGGATTATGTAGCCCAGATCAGCGCCGCCCGGCAATATGGAGAGCGCTGGCATTACGGCGTTACGGCCAAATTCATCCATTCATCCTATGGCATTTATCGCTCGTCGGGCATAGCTATGGATATCGGCATTGCCTATGCCGATTCCACTCATTTATGGCAGGCTTCCCTTGTGGCAAAGAATATGGGCGCGCAGTTAAAACAATATACCGGCAGCAGCAGTGGCGATCTGCCTTTTGATCTGCAAGTGGGTATTTCAAAACGGCTGGCCCATGCACCGTTGCAGTTTTCGTTAACAGTAAATCAGTTGCACCAGTTTGATACTCGTTATAATGACACTTTATTTAACAGTGAAACGGGTTTAGCACAGGATAGCAAAGAAAAAAAATATATATTTGACAAGTTTTTCAGACATGTGACCCTGGCTGTGCAATTATTTGTTGGTGATAAAATTGAAGTAACAGCCGGGTATAATTACCTCCGCCGCAAAGAACTGAACATAACAAACGCCGGCAACGGACTAAACGGCTTTTCAATGGGTGTTGGCGTGTTATTCAAAAAAATCCAAATCCGCTACGCGAGGAGTTATTATCAAAATAATTCTTCCTATAACCAATTCGGCTTAAACCTCAGGCTAAACGACTATTTCGGCTCAGGCGGATTATTGAACAGAGCAGGAAATAATTAATTGTTTCCCCTTAATTTCTCTTAACCGCTTTCCTTGAACTTTTAAAATTTAAGGGTAATGGAAGTTTGTTTATCCCACAAAATCAGTAATCTTAATTTTCGCCATTAACTAAACCTTTTCTTAATGATCAAAGTGATTATAGCAGATGATCACAAATTAGTACGCGAGGCCTGGAACCTGCTGCTCAGCAGGGATAAAAGGCTGTCGATAATTGCCATCTGTGAAAACGGACGCCAGGTAATTGAAGCCTGCAAAACACTTTCACCCGACGTGGTATTAATGGACATCAATATGGAACCGGTGAGTGGTATTGAAGCAACCAGGGCCATCAGGGAGCATACTAATGAAATTCGTATTATTGGCATTTCCGTTCATACCGATCTCCCTTACATCAATGCCCTTATGCATGCGGGCGCCAATGGATATGTTACCAAAAACTCTTCCGGTGAGGAAATGATCAAGGCTATTATGCTGGTGATGGAAGGGAAGCAATATTTCTGTAAAGAGATAGCGGATATAATTAATTCCTAACGCGAAGTTGAAGGGCTGAAGTAGGAGGTAAGAAATTCAAGATTCATATAATAAGAAAAGGATCACCTGTATAACAGATGATCCTTTTTTAGTATTGTTTATCTTACTTCCTTCTTATTTCGGCTGTTCTATCCAACCAGCTCTTTTTCTTCCTTAAAAGCCTCACGCGGTGTAATTCCCAACAAATTAAACATGGCCTGGTCCTCATCAAAACTGGGGTTAGGCGTGGTCAGTAATTTCTCCCCGGTAAAAATGGAGTTGGCGCCGGCCATAAAGCAAAGGGCCTGGTCCGAAACGCTCATGGTAGCCCGGCCTGCACTCAAACGCACCATGGCTTTGGGCATCAGAATACGGGCGGTGGCGATCATTTTCACCATATCCCAAACATCAACTTTCTGATTGTTTTCGAGCGGCGTACCGGCTACAGCCACCAGTGCATTAATGGGCACACTTTCCGGATGCTCGGGCAGGGTGCTAAGGGTATGCAGCATTTTAACACGGTCGGCATGGGTTTCGCCCAAACCAACAATACCACCACAGCAAACGGAAATACCGGCCTTACGAACATTGTCCAGTGTTTCCAGGCGGTCGTTATAAGTGCGGGTAGTAATGATCTCGGTATAATATTCTTTAGATGTATCCAGGTTGTGGTTGTAAGCATATAAACCGGCATCCGCCAGTTTTTTGGCTTGTGTTTCGGTAAGCATGCCCAGGGTGCAGCATACTTCCATCCCCATTTCATTAACACCTTTTACCATGTCAATTACGCGGTCGAAGTCGCGGTTATCTCTCACTTCACGCCAGGCGGCGCCCATGCAAAAACGGGTTGAACCGGCTGCTTTTGCCTTGGCGGCATATTCCAGCACCTGGTCTTTCTGCATTAAAGCATGTACATCAACACCTGTACTGTAGCGGGCTGCCTGCGGACAATAAGCACAGTCCTCCGAACAACCTCCGGTTTTTATAGAAAGCAGGGTGCAAACCTGTACTTCTCCTGTGTCGTTGTACTGCCTGTGTATGGTGGCAGCACGATAAATGAGCTCAAGCAAGGGGGTATTGTAGATTTCCTGTATTTCTTCAATCTTCCAGTCGTTTCTAATCATGCGGTTTTCATTTAATTAATGGGAATTAAATTAATGGCGAAGATACATTGTTGAACGTTTTATACAACTTTTAGTTCAGTTGGGGTATATCCTTTTTATCCTTTAAATAGATAGATGAATCTTTCAAAAGCGGCCGGTTTTGCTTAAACAGTTTATTAAACACCACCCTGAACTGGTTAACGCCTGAGATGCTGTCGTACAACCCTTTATAATCGTTATCCGGGTAATACACCGCGTTCAGGTTCTGAAAATAGCGTACCGGGAATACCTCTTTGGTGGAGTCCCTGTTGCCATGATCGCCCATAAGAATGATCACGGCCGAAGGATTCTGTTGCTGAATAGCGGTTATCATTTCCCTGATGCGGCTATTGGCATAAGTTACATATTCCAGGTAGGCCGAAATGGGAAAG
>NZ_JBJMLX010000282.1:0-25479 GCF_045805085.1 Niastella sp. | reverse complement strand
AGGGGAAAAAACTGCGTTTTTTTAGAATGCTAAAACGCGTTGGCTACCAATAGGAATTCGGCTTTAAGCCCTTGCTGGACAACGGTTTTGCAATTTTTTTGCAACCTTTGCCATCATAAAATCAGCAAAAACCTGGTTAGGAAGGCGGCCTGGCGCGCTGTACTTTTACATCATCAACAAAGGTAGCACGGTAAGAAGCGAAGAAAGTGAAAAGCTACCCAGAAGCAGAAAGCTTCACCACCAATCAGATTTATCTTTTTTTTCATATGGCAAGCAATCGTTAGAGGTCGACTGTTTCTACAGAGGACCTTTTTTCTTTTTACCCCTTCCTATAATGAGTTTCCCGGAATTTGCTTGTCGGATAACTCCTTACAACTTTTCAGGATAAAAACATTCATCCTCTTCATCATATTGCATCATATAACAATGCTCCCAACAAAGATATTCCTTACTGGAAAGAAATGATCTTATTCTGGTCTTAGGGCTGGAGTAGCTTTGGTATGAAATCGCCCACTGACAATGGTGAAACCATACAGCCCATCAGAAAAACATATATTCCCGTAGATGACGAAGACGATCAAAAACAGTTTACCAATTTCTAACCCCTTTCTTCCCCAACAAAAAAGCACCCACCATAAAACCAGCAATGCCCGCTGCTATAAAGCCGGCTTTTTTATTCATGGAGCTATTGAGCGGTTTGCGCCAGCCGCCATCTACCGTGATGCCATAAGTAACAGGATTCAAAATATTTCCGCTGTTGAATGGCATAGGTTCAGCATGCTTTAAATAAGTACGTATAACCGATGAAGTAATAGTTCGCGTTAATGCAGGAAATAGCTGATAAGCGAGCCGCAGGAAAATGGAAGCCGCTCCAATGGTAGCACGTTTCCGCGGACATTCAACAAGGGATACTACTGCC
This sequence comes from Niastella sp., assembly GCF_045805085.1. NCBI lineage: Bacteria > Pseudomonadati > Bacteroidota > Chitinophagia > Chitinophagales > Chitinophagaceae > Niastella > Niastella sp. The sequence continues at coordinate 24,560 of NZ_JBJMLX010000282.1, read as the reverse complement.
TTCGCCACTTTTTCCGGATCATACACAGGCGGCGCAGGTTTTAAAAATTTGCCGGTGTAATTGGCCGCATGTTGTATGCCGGGTGTATCCAGAAAGCCCGGGTACAGATCGCAAATATGAATATCAGGGAACGCAGTCAATTCACCTTTCAACGATTCTGAAAACCCCCGAATACCGAATTTACTGGCCGTATAAGCGGCGCCATAAGGGGTGGGGAACCAGCCACCAATAGAAATATTATTGATTAGCAGGCCATACCCCTGTTCCTTAAAATAGGGCAGCACTGCATGCGCGCTGTGGATATAACCCATCAGGTTAGTCCTGATAACATCTTCATTTACATCGGCAGGTATTTCTTCCAGCGCACCGGCTGCCAGAACACCGGCATTATTGATCCAAACATCGATGGCGTCGCCAAATTCTACCGCTTTGGCTGCCAATTGGCGAATGCCTTCTACAGAACGCATATCGGTACGTATGGCGATAGCCAGTCCGCCCAACTGTTTACATTCGCTTACCACTTCTGCCAATGCCTCCTCGCGCCGGGCCGCCAGCACCAGTCTGTTCTTTGCCTGCGCCAATTCCCAGGCCATTGCCTTGCCAACACCACTGCTGGCGCCCGTAATCACTATGGTTTTAGTGAGCTTTTCCTGCTGATTGTTCATATGCTTTTTTATATTTTGCTTCAAGAAATACGCCAGCCGGCCCCCAAACAAAAGGCTTCCGTGGTTGTTATATATAGACTCGTATTAACTTAAATATTTATTTTGCAGCATGAAAAGTTGGAAAAGCGTGGAGGTATTAGAAGATTTCTATACCCTTTTGGAAAATTCGGCAACAAAACCTCAGATCATCTTCAAAGACAGCACCACCTGCGGTATTAGCGCCCATGCAAAATACCGGTTGAAAGATGGTTTTGAACAGTTGGAAGGCAAGGCCGATTTTAATTACCTCGATCTATTGACTTACCGGCCTATTTCCAACCTGATAGCCAAAGAGTTAAAGGTTACTCACCAGAGTCCCCAGATCATTTTGCTGAAAGACAAACAGGTAGTCTATACATCTTCACATCATGCTATAGATCCGGCTGTTATAGCTCGTCATTTGTCGTAATTTTTACGACATTTGCCCTTTTTCAAACACTATGAAGGTTTGCATTGCTGAAAAGCCGAGCGTAGCCAGAGACATTGCAGCGGTTATTGGCGCCAAAGAGCGTAAGGACGGATACCTGGAAGGCAATGGCTACCAGGTTACCTGGACCTTTGGGCATTTTTGTACCCTGAAGGAACCCCAGGATTATACCGATCAGTGGAAATACTGGCGTCTGGAAGACCTGCCCATGATCCCGCCTAATTTTGGCATCAAGCTCATCAACAACGACGGCGTAAAAAAGCAATTCAAGGTCATAGAACAACTGGTGCAGCATTGTGACGAAGTGATAAACTGTGGTGACGCCGGCCAGGAGGGTGAACTGATCCAGCGTTGGGTTTTATTGAAAGCACAATGCAATGCGCCGGTTAAAAGATTATGGATATCTTCCCTTACCGAAGATGCCATTCGCGAAGGTTTCAATAAATTAAAAGATTCAAATCAATACGATAATCTATACGCAGCAGGCAGCGCCCGCGCTATTGGCGACTGGTTGCTGGGCATGAATGCCACCCGTTTGTTCACTAAGAAATTTGCGCAGGGTAAAGCGGTGTTGTCCATTGGAAGGGTGCAAACGCCCACGCTGGCCATGATCGTGGCCAGGCAGAAGGAGATCAATGCCTTTGTTTCAGAAGAGTACTGGGAATTAAAAACAATCTACCGCGATGTGGAGTTCACGGCTGCCATCGACCGCATTAAGGTATTAGACAGGGCAGAGAAAGGCCTGGTCTATTTGAAAGAACATCCTTTTGAGATCACTTCATTTGAAAGAAAAGAAGGGAAAGAAGGCAATCCCCGGTTGTTCGACCTGACTGCCTTACAGGTGGAAGCCAACAAAAAATTTGCTTATTCGGCAGACGATACGCTGAAATATATCCAGAGCCTGTACGAGAAGAAAATGGTCACCTACCCAAGGGTTGATACCACTTATCTGTCGGAAGACCTGCATCCCAAAATTGAGGGCATTATGCGTGACCTGACGCCTTATGCGGCATTGACGGCGCCCATTCTGGCCAAACCCATCCCGAAATTAAAAACAGTTTTCGACGATAAGAAGGTGACCGATCACCATGCCATCATTCCTACTGGTGTGTATCCTTCCAATTTGGCTGCGGAGGAAAAACGGATCTATGATCTCGTGGCAAGACGTTTCATCGCAGCGTTCTATCCTGAATGTAAGATCAGCAACACTACCGTATTAGGCAAGGTAGGACAGGTACCCTTTAAGGTAACCGGTAAACAAATACTGGAACCCGGCTGGCGGGAAGTGTATGCCAATGATGTTAAAACCGAGAAAGAAAAAGAAGAAGAGGAAGAAAAGGTGCTGCCCGTGTTTGTGGTAGGGGAGAGCGGTCCGCATACACCCCGGATCCATAAAGGCAAAACTTCGCCGCCTAAAGCATATACGGAAGCTACTTTGTTACGCGCCATGGAAACGGCCGGCAAACAGGTAGATGATGAGGAAATGCGCGAACTGATGAAAGACAACGGCATTGGCCGCCCGTCTACCCGTGCGAATATTATTGAAACGCTCTTCCGCCGTAAGTACATCGAGAAAAAGAAAAAGAATATTTACGCAACGCAAACCGGTATCGATCTTATAGATACCATTCAAACAGAATTGCTGAAAAGTCCCGAACTCACCGGCATCTGGGAACGTAAATTACGCCTCATTGAAAAAGGCGAATATGCCAAGGAAATGTTCAAACAGGAACTGATCCAAATGGTCATTGACCTTACGGTAGAAGTAAAAACGGCTACTTATAAAATTATTACAGTGGCGGTTGATGCGCCGGCAAAAAAAGAAAAAGACGCAATCGACAAACCTAAAAAAGAAGCCAAACCGAAGGAGCCGAAAAAAGCAGTGGCCATTGAAGAACAGCAATGCCCCAAATGCAAATCGCATCCATTGAAGAAAGGCAATACGGCCTATGGTTGCGCCAACTTTAAGGTCTGCGGCTTTAAAGTGCCGTTTGAAGTATTTGGCAAAAAGCTCACCGATAAACAAATCACCGATCTGTTAACCAAAGGAAAAACCGGTAAGACAAAAGGCTGGGTTGTTGCGGGAACAAATAATGAAACTGAAGGTAAATTGAAGTTGAATGCTGCTTTTGAATTGGAAATAGAATAGTTGACCAGTTGACGAGTTAACCAGTTAACGAGTTAAAAGAAAGACGTGAGGTTGAAAATTCGGGAATCCTTTTACGTTTCACGTTTGACGTTTCACGATTTAATTAGCTTTCCTGCAATATTTATTGATAATTGCGTAGATCTCCTCCAGCTTAAATGGTTTGGAGATATAATCATTCATCCCCGATTCAAGACAACGTTCTCTGTCTTCCTCCATGGCATCGGCGGTAAGCGCAATAATTGGTATTTTATTTTGACCTGTCGTTGAAGAGCGGATCTGTCGGGTGGCGGTAAAGCCATCCATTACCGGCATATTAACATCCATAAACACCAGGTCGGGTGTATGTACTGCTACCATAACCAGTGCTTCCCTGCCATTTCCTGCTTTTAAAACTTCTACTCCCATTTTTCGCAGCACTTCTGAAATTAACAACATGTTCATCGGTTCGTCCTCCACTATCAATACCTTCGTTACAGTCGACATTGTTTCAATTACAGGAATGGTTTCGTTAGATCCGTTTTCAAATGCTTTGTTAAATATGGTTGACAATATAAAATTCAACTCATGCAGTTTTACCGGCTTTGAAAGGAATTTATAGATACCTGTCTTTTCCGCTTCCTGTTGATATAGCGTTTTTTCCAAAGAACTGAGCATTAAAATAAATGGTTCTGCCGGTCCCTTCAATAACTTTTTTATTTCTTTTACAAGTGTTATTCCATCCATGACCGGCATCTGGTGATCGGTAATAATAAGATCGAACGGTTCATTATTCCTGACAGACTGCTCTATAATTGAAAGCGCTTCTGCTCCACTGTAACAGATCTTGCAAGGTATGTGCAGGTAGTCAAATATGCCGCGCATCAGTTTACAATTGGTTTCATTGTCATCGATCACCAGTACTTCACGCAGCAGGGGTTTTGAATCAAAGGTTATAGGCGGGGTTGCATTCGCTATTTTCATGGCAATACTGAATGTAAAGCTGCTGCCATGTCCGGGTATACTATCCACTGCCAACCGGCCTCCCATTAGTTCAACCAGGCTTCTTGAAATGGTAAGTCCCAGCCCTGTACCGCCATACTTGCGGGTAGTTGAGTTGTCGGCCTGTGTAAAGCTTTCAAAAATGGCATGGAGCTTATCATCAGATATGCCAATGCCGGTATCTTTCACCGTAATATCGATATCCATGCACATGTTACCATTGCAGTTGTGCACACCATTTGGTTGCACCATTACAAATACTTCGCCTCGCGAAGTGAATTTAATGGCATTGCCCATTAAATTCGTCAGGACCTGCTTTATTCGAAGTGGATCACCGATCAGTTGCGATGGTAATCCCGGGTCTATTGAACAAACCACTTCCAATCCCTTCTCTTCTGCTTTAATGGACAGGATCTCTACCGTTTCTTCTATCAGCTCAGAAAGATTGAAAGGCATTTCATCGATCAGCAGTTTGCCGGCTTCGATCTTTGAAAAATCAAGGATATCATTGATTATATTCAGCAGGTTATAGGCCGATCTGCTTACATTCTTTAAATAATCACGTTGTGTTTTTTGAAGGTCTGTGGTCAATACCAGGTCAGTGAAACCAATAATGCCATTCATGGGGGTACGCAATTCGTGGCTCATATTGGCCATGAAATCACTTTTGGCTTTACTGGCTGCTTCTGCATGCTCTTTTGCCACAATCAACTGCTGCTCCGTTTGAATGCGTTCGATGGCAGCGCCCAGGGTAACGGCAAACGATTTTAGTATCGAGAACTCGGTCTCTGTCCACAGCCGTTCATAGCCATTGCTTAAAGAAACAAAACCCCAGAACTGGTCCTTAAGAAAAATGGGAATAGCGGCCAGGGAATTGATATTCCTTTTTTCAAGTATCCGTTGCAAGGTGGCGTCTTCTACATGCCTGGTAAACCGAAAGAAGATCCCGTTATTTTTTAATACATTATGAACATGGGGCATCATGTTGAAACTGTAATAAACCGGGGCATGGGAATCAATTTTATCGGAATGCTTCAACCACCGCATAAAAGAATCGGCATATAGAAGGCCGTCTTTTTCATTGTGGCGCATTTTGTAAATATTTATTCCGTCTACGTCGATGCCCGTTCCCAGTGACCGGATTGTTTTTCCAATGGCTTCATCTAACCGGTCGTTGCAGATCAGTTCATGGGTGGCCTCTGTTACCGCCTGCATTAACTGATCTTTCTTTTGCAGGGTGCAGGTTGCTTTCATTAATTCCCTTTCACTTGTTTTCAGGTTGTCACGCATGGCAATAAGCGCTTTTCCCAGCGTGTCTCCTTCGCCCAATGGGTCGAAGGGCATTTCAAAATTCCGTTTTCCTATTTGATGGGCGAATAGGCTGGTAACCTGTAATTTTTCTGAAAGATTGTTTACGGCCATAACCATTTCACCAATTTCATCATGGGTAGTGTGATGGGTTAATTTGCTGGTTATTCCTTTTCCCATATCATTCACAATATTCCTGATGCGGTTTATGGGGGAAATGATCCTTTTGATCAGGTATACGGAAAGCAGCCATCCAATCAAGACAAAAGTTATGATCAGGATAATAATAAATGTTCGTAGCCTTACTCTTGCATTTTCCAGGTTCTGACTGGCGCTGGCATACATTTTCCAGCCATATTCATGCATGTTCAACAGTGAATTCCTAATGGCAGCCGTTCGCGGCAGCACTTCATCTACGATCTTTCGTTCCGCTTCCAGTTTTGCCACCGGGTTATCATAATCCGTGAATTGCTGTAAGGAATTCATGATCTCCTTTTCTATCACCAGCAGTTGTTCATAACGAGCAAACACATGCTGCAGACTGTCTGTAATGCGTTTTTGTGCCCATGCTTCCGTATAAGTCGTTAGCCTTATTTTTAAATCATGGTATCCTGAGTCGTGAATTTTCCTGAGTAAAACTCTGTCTTCTTTATTCGTGCGCAAAAACACCCAGTTGGTGGTATACATTTTTGATTCCAGCACCATTTTATTAAAATCATCGATGCCTTCCATAGAGGGTAAAACAACGGCTGAGATCCTTTTTGATAGTTGATGGTTATGCCTTAAGGTAACGATGGTAATAATGCCATTGGCAACAAACAGGAACCCCATAAGGTAAAAGCTCAGGGCTATCCTTCTTTTTATACTCAGTTTCATAGTGCCGGCTTTACATGCTTTATTTTACAATAATTCCCAGGCTTCAAAGAGTGGAAAAAAGAAAGATAAATGATACCAGCATGGCCTTTAAAAGGCGTACAGGTACCTTAACTTGGTTTTTCATCTTTAAAAGGAATGCTCAATGTGCTGATTAGGAATTGGATTACTCAATATTGACACTGATCCTGGTCAATAATTAAGTGTTGAATATACGCTATGAGTAGTGCAGCGAATGAGCGGAAATACAGATTATTAAAATTTTAAATAAATACCTTTTCCTTTTATTAAAAGGAACCACTTAGATCGTCCAATCTTTAATTATACTTTCTCTTCAACCATGCTTCCGGCACCGGAATAATGCAAATATTCATTGACCGGTTATCTGCCGAGAGCATGGCCGATTGAATTTCTATCCTGGTACCATCAGGGCTCATGGTGGGGTGAGGATGATCGGCGGCAGTAGCTTTATGACCAGTAGAAAGTAGGATCATTTCATTGCTATGCCGATCTATTAAATAAATACTGCGGGAGAAATCGTCACCTACAGCCCAACGCCCATCGGCAGAACCACCTACATGCCACAAGCCGCTGCCGCTTTTTGTTTGTCCGGCAATTACCATTTCTCTTGTGCGTAAATTCACAATGGCGAGGCCGGTTGGTTTTTCGCGTGTGCCCGATGGGCCCCATGCTGCCTCCTGTCCGGGATTTGCGCCATTCCATGCTGTTCCTGTTCCATTGTTGGTGGCGCTGGCAATTTTGCGATGACCCATGATGGCCATGGCCACTTCGTCTTTTGTAATAACAGCTTCATGCGTTACCCATTCGTATTCCGATTCGGGATACAAAGGCCGCAAGCCTGTTCCATCTGCCATCACCGTCCAGGTACGTTGGGGCGATTTGCCGCCGGTTTCCCAGCAGAAAACAATTTCACCGGGCACCCAGGGATTGGTTTGAATATGCCCTATTTGAAAGGGAACGGAAACAATGTATTTGATTTCGCCCGTGGTCAGGTTCATGCCGGCCAGTCCGGAAGGACCGGCGCCCATATTACGCGGACCAAAATTGCTTTCGGGTTTTGTGCCTGACGCCAGGTGTTTGGCTGCTTCGGAATGGCTAACGCGAAAGTATACCCAATTTTCTGCTGCATCCAGTCCCATATCGCCACCGCCATTCAAAGAATCAGCAATAGTTCCGCATACGCGTTGATACACGGAAGCCGGTTGCATATGTCCGGCTTTGCTGTCGGCAAATACTTTGGCCAGATCAGTCTCTATTACCTGTAAAGCGCTATTGCGTTTCGTGGTATCTGTGGGATGGATGTAGTACAGTTTCATCGATTTTCTGGCCACGCACAGCATGCCCGTATAACCACCTTCGGTCACCTGCACCTGGTCGCCTGTTTTTTCGTTCACAGCTAATACTTCGTTCTTCACACGTCCACTGCGGAAAATAAGCCATTGACCGTCGGACGTCCATTGATTATGGGTTTGATAAATTTTTGCATCACCGGCGGGCGTGCTTGTTAAAAAAGTAAGTGGCACGCCGGTAACCGGGTCTTTTATCACTTTCCGTTCTGATGGAAATCGTTTACCAATTTGTGCATACAGCGAAGAGACAGACAGCAGCGAAACAAACAAAGGGGCAACCAGTAATGAAGCTTTCATTTTCATACAGCAATACAATTAAGAAGCAATGGCGGATCTGTGCTGCCAAATATATTGGGTGTAGTCATGTTAACCATCCTGCTGTATAGGGATACCTGATTATTTCATCAAATTTTAATTTAAGCAAGGTGTTTTTAACTCTTATATCGTACTGACCCGATCTAAAAATGAACCTATTACAAGAATGAAGGCAGGCATACGGTGTTACCTACTGATTTAGACGTATTTATGACATTTATAAAGAATACCTGCTAACGAATTAAAGTTTCTCATGCGCTACCCCAAAAATGCCCTGGCGATCACAGCAAAAATAAGCTGAAACCCTTGCAGAATACCGATTTAGCAAATGTTTTGCCGGCTTTGCCATCATAAAATCAGCAAAAACCTGGTTAGGAAGGCGGCCTGGCACGCTGTACTTTTACATCATCAAAGAAGAGTAGCACGGAAAGAGAGAAAAAGAGCCACTTAGTTAAAGTTCCAGTGGGAGAGAAGGAGAAGCTACCAGAAGCCCAAAGCTTCACCCAAACAAGATTTTACGTTTTTTTTCATATGGCAAGCAATCGTTAGAGGTCAGCTGTTTCTACAGTGGACCTTTTTTCTTTTTATCCCCTTTAATTATTAAGTGTACCATTATCTGACCGGCATAGCCGAAAACCCTGATCGGGTCCTTTACCGTTGGCCTGGTAATCGGCCCGGAAAGAAGATTCGCAACAAAAATCGGCGCCCATCCAGCCGCCACCTTTCCAAATACGGCCTTGTAGTGTATCGGGCTTATCCCAGCACCATTCCCGTACATTGCCCGACATATCGTAGATGCCTATCTCATTAGGTTGTTTACTGCCCACCGGTTTTGTTTTATTCTTATTCTTTTCCAAAACCTGCCAGCTCCAGTTACCGGTTAAATAGGTAGAACCCGAATTCTGCCAGAACCAGGCCAGGTCATTAATGTCATTGCCGCCACTGTATGAATAATTCTTACTCAGTTGTCCACCGCTGGCCGCATATTCCCATTCTGCTTCTGTTGGCAACCGGTAACCATTGGCGTTCTTATTGATGGTTACAGTCCATTTTGTATCATCCAGCTCGTTGGAGTTGGATGTGTCTTTTTTGTCTTTATTGATCGTGTAATAGGGTTGTAAACCTTCTTTGAGGCTTCTTTGATTACAGTACTCAATGCAATCGTACCAGCTAACCGTTTCAACGGGTAGTTGATCGCCCTTAAAGGTGGAAGGGTTGTTACCCATTACATCCAGCCATTCTTTTTGCGTTACTTCAAACAGGCTGCAATAAAAACCCGGGACGGTTATATTTTTCCCGTAGTAATTGGAATGCGTATTGGTGAAAGGGCCGCCTTTTACAAACACAAAATTATCCGGCTGCTTTTGTCTACAGGAGTTGACAATCGTTATTGTTACCGCTAAAATGAATAATTTGTTCATTGTGTTTACTATTAAGGCACAAGTGAGGCACAAGAAACAAGGTTCAAGGCACAAGTCCTGTAATGCAGACTTGCACCTTGTTTTTAAACCTTGTGCCTTATTTTACTACCAAACAGTAGCATTTATATAACCACTTTTATTACCCCACGCTTCCAGGGCGAGGATCTGGTAATTGTAACTGCCGAAACCCTGGCCGCCGGTGTTGCGCCAGTTGTTGATGTGGTTGGCCATGTTAACCGAGCGGTTCGATCCGGTACCGGAGCCACCCCAGGTGTCTTTGTACTGCCAGAAGGTGGCGGTGCCAATAATAGAAGGCGCGTTAACGCGTTGCTGTTTGTAAAAACTGTACGAATGTCCGTCGCTGCTAACGTTGTTTACATAAGTGCCGCCGGTTACATTGCCCATTTCGGCCACGTAATATTCAATCAGCGGACTGGTAGTCCAGCCATAGATCCCAACAAAGTTATAACTGCCGCTGAGGGCGCCCACATTATAACCAATGGTGCGGGCGGAACCGGGGTTCCAGCCTTTACCACCTACAATGTCGTTAACGTTGCTGTAACTGATGGCGAAATTGCCGGCATTGCCAAAGGTGATATTGCCTGATCCGCCTTCGCGGTATAACGACCAGAAATACCCGTTATTACTGCCTGTAGATTCAGGCTGGGCAACCTCGTTAACATAACCGGTCAGGCGTTCGCCCACAGGGGCGGTTTCGGCAATGCTGCTTTTTTTATTACAACCGGCCAGAATGGAGGAGCCGGTGATGAGCAGCATGAGAACTGCTGCGGAAGTAACCTTCCAGGTCACTTCCGATAGGAACGTGTTTGATTTCATGATGGCAAAAATTGTTAGTGAACTATAAATTTAACTAAGTCTTCGCATTTGCGTAACCGATTGCAGTAAAAAAGTTTTGCACTACACCAAAATTGAACACTATGCATACAGGTTACAATGCGTAACCGATTGCCTAATAATGGTTGAAATAAAGAGCAATAGTAGTCGTATTGGTGCTTAATGCTATGGATTGAAAGGGAATAAAAAGAGGGCCGGGATGTTGTTATTGCGGGCTTTGGTAATGGCTTCCTTAATTGTTTCCACTACCTTGTTGGCGTTGGGCAGGTTTTGCAAGATGCCCAACTGCATGTCCATCAGCAACAGCGCTGTTTGTTGCTTCATGTAGATATTGTTTGGGAGGATTGTTCGTTTTGATACCGGATGATTCCAGTTTGGTGTTTTTCATTTCTCCTGAAAGGAACTTTGAAAAACAACCGGCGATCACCAGGGCAATAACGCCTTGCGCCAGGATACAGTTTTGCGGTCCTATATAATTGGAAAGCCAGCCCACCAGCAAACTACCAATGGGAATGGTGCCAAACGCCGCCATGGTAAAAAAGCTAACGGCGCGGCCACGCATGGCAGGGGAGGAGACCAGTTGTATAATAGTATTACAAATAGGGATCACCGACATAGTGCCAAAACCAGCCAGTGTGGCCAGTAATAAATTCACCGGGAAGAAATGCGTATAAGAGAAGGCGATCAGCGCCAGTCCTACAATAATGATGTTGATGCGCAACACCTTTTTCATATTATGACCGGGTTTGCGCGAAGCGATCGACAAGGTACTGATCACCGCACCCAAACCAATAAAGGCGCTGAGGTATCCATAAGTAGCTGCATTGCCTTTGAAAATTTCTTTTGCATATACGGGTATCAGCGTATTGAACGTGTTCACCAGTAAACAGGTAAGCGCCAACAGCAATACGGTGTTGCGTATTTCATGGTGACGTTTTACATAATTCAATCCTTCTTTAAAATCGGCAGAGATCTTCTTTCTGGCGGTTGTAATAAGTTGTTGAGGAACTTTCATCATAACCAGTGAAGCGATCACGGCTATAAAGCTGATAGCGTTGGAGACAAAACAAACCCCGGCGCCATAGCGGGCCAGCACAAAACCTGACAGGGCAGGGCCCAGTAATCGCGACAGATTATTAAGCGATGAGTTAATAGCAATGGCATTGGGCAGGTCTTCCTTATTATCGATCAGGTCGTTCACCATCGATTGCCGCGCCGGCACTTCAAAGGCATTGGCAATACCCAACACTACACTCAGCGAAAGGATCAGCCAAACCTGGTGATACCCTGTTATATATACAACGGCCAACGCGGTTGCCTGCAAAGCCGCTAAGATCTGCGTTATCAGTACCAGCTTTTGTTTGTTATAGCGATCGGCGGCAATACCACCGGCAGGAGATAATAAGAAAGAAGGGAACTGTTCGGCAAAAGTGGTTAATCCGATCATGAATACAGAATGGGTCATCGTGTACACTACCCAAATAACCGCGGTACGTTGCATCCAGGTACCTACTCGCGAAATCAACTGGCCGAAGAAAAATAAACTGTAATTCCGGCTTTTAAACGATCTGAACGTATTTGTAAAACTCATTTCTGCTCCTCTACTTCAACTTTAATTAATATTCATTTAATCCGCAGCAGCCAGTTTGTCAAGAATGGGCACTACCTTTTCTAATAAAGCCACCTCTTTGTCGGTAAGCAAGGTCTCGATCCTTTTTTGCAGGAATGCATCTCTTTCGTACCTGTTTTGTTTTACCAGTTTTTCACCGGCGGGGGTGAGAGAAATATGCATTTTGCGTTTATCATCGGATGACCCGGTACGTGCTATCAACCCCTGTGATTCAAACTTCTTCAGGATCTGCGACATCGACTGGGTGGTAATACGTGTCAATGAAGCCAGCTCCGAGGCCAGAATGTCATTGTTCCGGGAAATAAAACCGATGGTTTCCAGTTCGGTCATAGAATAAGAGGATGTATACGAGGCTTGCTTGCGCAATCCCTTATGCAGGGCTGCTACAGCCATACGCAGGGAAGATGATAATTTGATTGGTGGCATTGTCAGTAAAACTTGTTAGTTTACCTTACAAATATACGCCTTTTCCATTCCGTCCGGAAGAGCTCAAAGTTGTATTAATGTTATTTTAATATTAACACAATTACATCCGCTACTGGCCCGCAGCATAGCAGAAAAGCACAGTCCGATCGCCAGTTGGCGGACCGGGCCTGTGCACTTATTGCCAAAACTGCACGAAAAACCCCTGAAATGACGCACTTATTTGATTTATCTGGCGGGAATGGATAATTTTTATAGTTTCGCAGCCGTTACTATGTAACCTTAAGGCCTGTTTAGCTATGAAGACATCGACCATTTACTGCTGCATATTTCTGCTTATTGTAACCGCTTCCTCTTGTGGTAAAGATTCAGCCGGCAATAACGCCAGCCATCAATTAAAGAGCTATACCGAGGATATTACCGCCGTGGGAGGACATACGGTGCAAACCTATAATGTCAATTACGACGAGCAGGGTAGAATAACCAGTATAGAGTCAACCAACAGGCACGGCTCCCGCATGTTATATCAATATTCGGCCGAGAACTCGTTTACTTACGATAGATATGAGGACACGCTTCATTTTATTCATACTATTTATTTTATTAATAGCCAATCGTTGATTGACAGCTCCTGGGGGCATGACTATAAGGGGTATGGCTATAAGCCCGACACTTCATCGGTAAAGTTTTTTTATGATGGAGACAAGAAACTGATAAAACAAAAGCAATACCTCAATAGTTACCTGGTGCCCCCGGTATTGTATAATACCATTACTTATCAGTATGACCTGAAAGGAATACTGACCAAAGAATCGGATAGCTATCATGAAACCTCTTATGGTTATGACAAAGCTCTGCAAAATACCGTACAGCTGGAGCCCTTCTATTTTCCTTTTAAAGAGGAACTGCCTTCCCATACTTTTACCACACGTTTTGGAATAACCATTTCAACCGAGCACACGTACACTTTCGATGACAAGAAAAGATTGATCAATGAAAAAGCAGTAGGCAGTGATGGAATAATAACTATCAGGAGTTATACCTATGAGCAGTAATGTGAGCAACCCAATCAAAAATATATAATTCTCACTGAGATAATATCCATTCTCGGGCAAACGATTGCGTTCCTCTCGGAAACAAGGATCATTTTTTTGAAACCAGATCGGTTTTGTTAAACAGGATCTTATTCCAGTCGAAAACATTATCTGTTTTAATGAGATAAATGTTTTTTTCGGGAGAATTCAACCCCCTTGTCGGCTATAATCAATTGATAGCTAACCCCGTTTCTCTTTATCCCGGCAAAAAAGGGCCTCCGGAAAAGTTTTAAACTGAAGAGTGCCCTTTTTCCGCGTCAGGGGTAAAAGAAAATCCCCCCGAATATCGGAGGGACTCTTGCGGATCTTTATTGTGATAGCTGTGGTACTTTACAATTACTTCAGTTTGTTTACAACTGTTTCTTCAACATAGGTACGATTTGTGTTGATAGCGTACACCTCGGTAGAATTATTCTTCAAAGACCTAACTGTTACATTCAGTGCTGTATTTTCGAAGCCATCAGATTTCAACATGAATTTCTTGTTGATGCTGGAGCCTTTGAATGTATTAACGTAAACAACGTTACCAGCTTCGTCACGGAAAGTTACAACGATTTCGTCTTCTGCCGGGTTAATCAGGCTCAATTCAAATACAGGTGAATTGTTCAGGTTGCCGATGAACTTCAGTTCAGTAGCAGGATTCTTTTTAGGCTCTTCATTAGCCAGTGATACAGTTGAAACACCTACGGTTAAAGTGATTAAGGTGAAAAGGGCGATTGTTAATTTACTTGCTTTCATAATTATAGTCTTTTATGTATATTTCTTGTTTGCGTATTTTTACGAACGTTACACTGTTTGTTTGTGTGTTTGTTGCGTTTCGTAATGCAAACATACAGCGGGTTATGGCCCCCTGGAAATCAACCTAACGCCGTTTTTAGTATGGGTAAGGACCTTATGAAATGTTAAAACCCGCTATGGCGGCGGGTTAGGTAAAAATCGGCTAATGATGCCCAAGCGTTTTTCACGTGATTTGTTTTCTCATAAATAGCCGGTAAACTAACGGACGTTACCCGATTGCCTATTACTATATACCAATACTACTACAATCAGTCCCGCTATAAAAAAGCCGGTTGTTAAAGCACCAACCCCATTTATCAACTGGTTGCTGATAAACGTGCCAATGCCGGAGCCCACAAAGAAAAAGATGGTGCCATATACCGAAGCTGCCAGACCTGCTTTATCACCCAACGGTTCCAGTGCAATGGCAGAACTGTTGGGATCCGCTGCAATGAAAATGCAGGAGATCAACCCAACCAGGATAAAGAACAGCATTGCCGGTGGTGGATCACCTAACAAAAGGGTTAATAAAAAGAGAACAGTAGCTACGCCAAAAAGACCCGTTAATAAAATGCGAAGTGTTTTATGGGCGCCGAATCTTTTTGAAAACCAGGAATTGCTAATGGCTGAAATCGCCATGAAGAAACCGATGATGCCGAAAATTACCGGGAATAGTTTGGGACGTTGATAGATAGTGCCAATGATGCGTTCCGAGCTGGAGATATACGAGCTGAACACCGAAAAGAGAAGCGTAGCTATGGTTACATATCGCAAAAATGTCCGGTTCTGCAATATGGATCTAAGTTTATGCAACGTGCTCCTGAGATCGTTTTTTGATCTTGCAGATGCCGGATGTGATTCCTGCATGTGGAATGACCAGATAAATACGATCATGGCAAAGCTGGGTGGAATGGCGAATACCACGCGCCAGGAATAGAATTTCAACACCAATGCACCCAACGCCGGCGCCACTACGGGTGTGAACAGAAATACAAATAAAACCAGCGACATAACCCTTGCCATGGCATCGCCTGCATACCGGTCGCGTACAGAAGCAATAGACGTCATAAAAACGGCAGCTGCGCCCATGCCGGCAATAAAGCGGAAAACATACATCCAGTATAAACTGCCTGCAAATGCGGTCAGGAATCCGGTGATAACATATAATATAATGCCTGCCCGTAGAATAGGTAAGCGGCCTAACCTGTCTGTAAGATAGCCAAACAAGATCTGGGTTACCTGTCCCATAAAAAAGCAGGAAACCAGTTGAGCCGTTTCAGTGCTGCTATTACCTGCCGAAAAGTATTTGCGCACATCTGCAAACGCCGGCAGCATAATATCGATGCCCAGCGCTGTCAATATCATAGAGCTGGCCGTAAAGGCAATAAATTCTTTTGAGACGAAAGTTTTCTTTACAGGGTCCATTGTTTATAAATGTATCGCAAAGGTGAGGATAACAATTGAGTATAAGAGGTGGTAATGCAGACAAATTCAGGGGGTGAATGCGTCAGTCATCCCCTGAATTCATATTATTGTTTTTGTTTTTATGGCTTGTCTTTCCCTTCTACCAGAAATTTGCGCAGGTTATTGAGCAGTTGATCTGAAGTATTGGAATTGGTAAAAATGGCATAGCCCATTTTCAGGTCTTTATATACTTCAAATTTGCATTTGAAATCCCCGTTATTGCCACCATGGCCAAACGATTTACCATAAGGTGTTTCGCGGATCTCAAGGCTCATGCCCATATAGGTTGGGTACTTTGAGTGATACGAAGTGTCTTCAGAATGTTTGGAAAGGATGGTGTCGTACATCCCGTGGGACAATCCTTTTTGTTCTAACAAATTGATCATAAACCGTGTAAAGATGGCTGCTTCCGTATGCATGGATGCTGCCATATTCGGTCTCTCCGGCGGATCGGCTTTGCTTGGCCGTTTGTCGTAGTGTCCATTGGCCACCACGCGTAGCAGCGAATCGTTTTTTGAGAAGAACGTATGATACAAACCGATCGGCTCAATGACTTCTTCCTTTAATACCTGTTCTACCGGTTTGCCTGTTATTTTTTCAATTACCATTCTCAGGTATTCAAAACCTTCGCCCGAATAACCAAAAGAAGTGCCGGGGGTGAACTTGAGGTCGAGCTTCCCGCTTTCGTTCATCCAGCGCCAGTTGGGAAAACCTGTCCGGTGGGTGAGCACATGCCGGGCGGTAATTAACTTATAACGCTCGTCGTATTCGATATCCTTGTAAGGAAGATATTCGTACAACGGTTTATCGAGGTTAATAACGCCGCGTTCTGCCAGGCGTTCTACCGCAAAGGAAAAAACCGGTTTGGTAATGGAAGCGGCTTGAAACAACGTATTATCATCAACCTTTTCGCCGGTCATGGCGTTTCGAACCCCATACGTTTTATGATAAACCAGTTTTCCATCTTTTATTAATGCCAGTGAAACACCAGGGATGTTATAGTACTTCATGTAGGTTTCAATAAAATTGTCTACCTGGCTGGCATTGGCTGCAGTAAGATCGAACAGGATGCCTTTCTCTGGAAGCAGATCCGGAACAGGAGTGGAAGGAAGGATAACAGCGCGGGCGATTGCATTTTGTGCGGCTTTTACATCCACCATAACCGGCTTTTGCTGCATGGCGCCATACACCTGGTCGTCGGTTCGATAATACCTGTCATATAAACCGATCTCGTATTTACCAACAGGCACGGTAGCCGAATAGTTTCCCAGGCTATCCAACGTTGTTGCAACCCATAGGTTTTTATTGGCAATCAGGCAAACCTGTCCGGGTAATTTCACCGCTGTTGGTTTGTCCCATTTTAATTTTCCTGAAAGGGTGCCCAGTTTGGCCGTGGTGGGCAGAATGAGCACATCGCCCAGACTGTTTGGGTTCATATATTTTTCGCCTCCTTTGCCCCAGGCAGAATAGGTGAAACTACCGTCGCCGTCTTTATCGAACACGTGAAAATCAAACCCGATTGTTTTGCCAACCACCAGTTCATTTCCTAACTGGATGCGCCACTCGTACAGGCGGGTATTGCCATTACGCACCATGGCCACTTCCATAATGCTCCAGTTGGCGGTGCCGGCCCAGGGATCATAAAAAGCGTTATTAATATTGCGCAGTTTTTTACTGTACATAAAAGAAGCAACGCCGGAACCTGACAACAGGTGGCGGGCATCGATGCTTAATTCCAATCCATCCTGGGTATTCCATCGCACATTTTCTGAGGTGTCTTCAATAAAATCATCATCGGTGATGGTGAATGCTATATACAAGGAGTGATTATCGAGCCGGTAGCCCAACTGAAAGAACCCCGAGAAATCAGCCTCGTTCTTAGGTTTGGTGCGAGAGAGTTCCATGGCGATCGGGTATTTCCTGGCATCGCCGGGCCAGTCAGACAAATTACCATCAACTGTGATGGCGCCAAGAGGGTAAGCATAGGCAATGCTGCCATTATGCGCCAATACCTGCAGGTAGAAAAGGCAACAGGCTGTCAGCAGGGAGATGGTTTTAGTAATGGTGTTTGACATGGTAACTAATTAATTGGGGTATGACGATATGCGGGGGTAGGGAGGTTACAGGGGAACGGCGAATATCCTTTGATTAAGGTAGTATTTATTGCCAATATGTTGCATCAAAGATGGCCAGAAATGTTTCACCACTGAGCCAAGCTATTGCGGAAAATTTAAAACATAATGGGCTATAAATGCCCCATTTGTCCGGTGATAATGCTACGGCAAGTTCGGTTAGGGTAGCCGTGACTAAAAACAACGCTGGTATATTTATTGAGGCTGCTGTAATAAATGATTATTATGGCAAAAGATAGTGAGAACAGGGTTCGTAATGAAACCCAACGGGAAGAGCTGCCAGGCATTCTTACCAAAGATATTTTTGTTGAGCTGGCCAGCTATGAAAAAACACCTTGCATAAGTATATTGATGCCAACCCATAGATCGGGAATGGAAGTGAACGAACAGGCAGACAGGTCAATGTTTAAGAATGTTTTACAACAGGTGGAAAAGAAGTTGAACGAAAAGAAAGCCGATCCATCCCTTATTAAAAGTGTGTTGCAACCAGCATACGAACTGATAAAGGAGGATACATTCTGGCGTTCGCTCAATAATGGGCTGGCGGTGTATATAGCCGATGGCTTTTTCAAATATGTAAAACTGGGCGCGCCGGTAATACAACTGATACATGTTAATTCATCATTTTATGTAAGTCCGTTGATACCTTATATGGTTAGGGATGAAAACTTTTATTTGCTCGATATTGCAAAAAAATTCCCCCGCTTTTACCGGGCCGATGGATTTGGCATAGAACGGTTGCAAATTGATGAAATGCCATTCGGGGTAGATGATGTAGTGCACTTTGAAGAAAAAGATGGTGATACTTTATTCAGAACTGGTGGGAAAGGTGGAAAAGGCAGCGCCAATTTTCATGGCATAGGTGGTGGCAAACCTGAGGAAAATGAAAACATTGCCATGTACCTGCAGGAAGTGGATGATACCATTTGGCAAACGCATTTACATGCCGAAAATGCACCATTACTGTTGGCCGGACAGGAATTCCTGATCCCTATCTATAGATCGGTTTCAAAATATAATAACATCTGGCCCGAGGCATTGACCGGTAATCATCACCACCAAAGCGATAATGAATTGTACGAAGAAGCGATGAAGGTGATGAAACCCTTTTTTGACCAGCCATTAAAATACGCGCTGGAAGATTATGGAAACAAACTGGCAACAGCGCTAACATCCTCCATGATAGAAACCATAATTCCTGCCACCTATTATGGAAAAGTATCGCATTTATTTGTGAAGAAAGGCTTACAGGTTTGCGGTACGTTCAATGAGCTGGAGAATAAACTCACTTTACAGGGACTGGAAGGACCTATAAGCGAACCAGACGACCTGATTGATAAAGCAGTTATAAAAACTATTCAAAACGGAGGGGAAGTATATTTTCTGGATGCAGACCAAATGCCCAATCAAAATGAGCTGGCAGCTATATTCAGGTATTAAAAATGTGTGTCAGCAAGGGCCCACGACATTCAATGCCGTGGGCTCTTTTTTACTTCAACTTAAATATCAACGCCTGCCAGGGCAACAGTGTAAGGTTATGCCCTTCTTGTTGCAGGGAAGTTTCATTATTGCTGATCAGTTGAAACTGTTTTTTATGTAATTCCTTTGGAATGGTATAAGGCACCAACTCATCGGAAAAATTTAGTAGTATTAAAGTGGCTGTTTTGTCGAGCGTGCGGGTATAGGCATATACCTGTTCATGTTCGGGGTCGTACAGTTTGTATTCGCCATAGATCAACTCCAGGTGATCTTTTCTTAACTGCACCAGGTGTCTGAAATAATTCAGCGGCGAATTGCCATCCATATCCTGCGCTTCCTGGTTTATATATACATGATCGGCATTTATTTTTATCCAGGGTTCGCCGGTAGTAAAACCGGCATTGGGTGTGGCGTTCCAGTGAAAAGGGGTGCGGCCGTTGTCGCGGGCGCCGAACTGTTGATCTTTTATGAATTGATCTACGTCTCCTTTTTGATATTGCAGGTAATGATACATGGACAGGGTCTCAAGGTCCCGGTAATCCTGGATAGATTCAAATTTAATATTCACCATACCCAATTCATCCCCATTATAAAAAATGGGTGTGGCGCGCATGGTGAGCAAAAATGTCATGAGCAGTTTGGAAGAGGGTATTCTGAATTCCGCGGACTCATTTCCCCAACGGGTAAGCATCCGCGGCTGGTCGTGATTGCCTAAATAAATAGTGCCCCAGCCTTCTTTGGCAAATACATCATTCCATTCAGTATATACTTTTTTAAATGCAGGTAAACTGTATCCATTGGGGTCGGGCCGTTTAAACCCGTCTTTAGCATAACCCAGTCCCATACCTTTAAAATGATACAGCATGTGCAATTCCTGCCGGTCTTCATGTACAAATTGCAGGGCTTCTTCTTTGTGAATGCCCGGGGTTTCAGCAATAGTGACCGCATCAGGATATTTGCTCAGCACTTCCTGATGCATTTCATGCAGGTATTCATGCAGTTTAGGTCCTTTTGCATAAAAATAACTCCAGTCGTTTTCGTATTTTTCGCTCAGGTCCTTTTTTGAAACCACTGGCCAGCTGGTATCTTTTGCGATATAGGAAATGGCATCCATCCGGTAGCCATCAATGTTTTTATCGAGCCAGAAGCGCATCATTTGATAGATGTCCTGTCTTACTTTAGGGTTCTCCCAGTTAAGATCGGGTTGTTTGTTACTGAAGTAATGCAGGTACCAGGCGTTGGTAGCAGCATCAAACTGCCAGGCTTCGCCTTTTTTATCAAAGAAACTATAACGATGTGGGGGCTTTCCTTTTTCAGCCGGCCACCAGTGGTAATAATCGCGATAGGGGTTATCTCTCGATTTTCTCGATTCCACAAACCAGGGGTGTTCGTCACTCGTGTGATTAACTACCAGGTCCATCAGCAGTTTAATGCCTCTTGCATGCAGGCCAACCAGCAGGGTATTGAAATCGGCAATGGTGCCGAACGTGGGTGAAATGGCTTCATAATTACTAATATCGTACCCATTGTCGTCATTGGGCGAGGCGTAAATGGGATTCAGCCATACCAGGCCAACGCCAAGGCTTTGAATATAATCGAGTTTTGAAATAAGGCCCGGAAGGTCGCCGATCCCATCGCCATTGCTGTCTTTAAAACTGCGCGGATATACCTGGTAGATCACCGTTTCCTTCCACCATTCTTTATCTTTTATCTCCATACGTAACAATTATTTTTTAATGTCTGAACCATTTTTGCAATTACGATACCACCTCGCCCGCCGTAGCTTTAGCGCAGGAGGGCCAAGGAGGCCGCGGGGTGCCTACGCCAAGGCTTCGGCACCCGAGGTATAAATTTTGAAAGTGATATGTTATGGAAAAGAAAAAATACTCATATACAGATCCAAACACACAGGTACATAGTGAGTTTGAGACTACAGTTGGTAACAGTTTTGGGGCGGTGCGCAAAGAAACCCCCGCCAATAATAAAAATGAGGCCGATAAAGACGACCCGTTGAATCAATTACCCGATGATGAATATGCTGTTACAAATGAATGGGATATCGAGCCGCCGAAGATGAGTGCGGGGGCAAAGACGCAGGGTGAAAAGGTGACCCTGTTGGTAGGTTTATTAGGCCTCATAGGATTGATTGGGGTAATAGGGGTGGTGAAAAGTTTACGGGTTAACAGGTTAACAAGTTGACAGGTTGAAAAGTTAACAAGTTGATAATAATCAGAGTGCTTAACTAAAGGGTTCCTTGTCAACTCGTCAACCAGTTAACTTTTCAACTTAAATCAACTTACCTTCGCGCTTCAAATGAAACATTTAAAAGCGCTTGAAAGATATTTCTGGAAGTACCGGTACCGGTTGTTCCTGGGTGTAGTATTTATTGTAATCTCCAACTACTTTGCCGTGCTGGCCCCACAGGTAACCGGCTACGTGTTCGATGTAGTGCAGCGGACCTTTGGCATTGAATCAAAAAAAGAACCGGTGCAGTACGACTGGCTGGTGAACTGGTTCATTCATTCGGCCGAAAAAAACAGGACTATTTCGGTCATCGCTTTATGCGGTATTGTCATCCTGGTACTGGCCCTTATTCGTGGAATTTTCATGTTCCTGATGCGGCAAACGATCATCGTCATGAGCCGCCACATCGAGTACGACCAAAAGAACCAGATCTTTCAACACTACCTCACACTCGATTCCAATTTCTACAAAACCCACAGTACCGGCGACCTTATGAACCGGATGGCCGAGGATGTTAGCCGGGTACGCATGTTCACGGGACCAGCTATTATGTATTTAATAAACCTGGTGTCGCTTATTTCGCTGTCGGTTTATTATATGGTGAAAAAAGACGCGCTGCTTACCCTGTACGTATTGGCGCCGCTGCCCATATTGGCCGTTACTATTTATGTAGTAAACACCATCATCAACAGAAGAAGTGAACGCATTCAGGCGTTGTTGAGCGATTTAACCACCAATGCCCAGGAATCGTATTCCGGCATCCGGGTTATCAAGTCGTTTGTACAGGAAAAAGCCATGTACCGTTTTTTTGATAAGAACAGTGAGGAGTATAAAGAGAATGCTATCGGACTGGCTAAAATGGAAGCGATGTATTTTCCTTCCATGACCTTGCTGATCGGGCTTAGCACCCTGCTGGCCATCATGATTGGCGGTATTTACGCAATTTACGGTCAGCACGATATTCACATGAGCACCATTGCCGAGTTTGTGATGTATATAAATATGCTCACCTTCCCGGTTGGCGCTATTGGCTGGACGGCAAGTATGATCCAACGTGCTGCCGCTTCGCAAAAACGCATCAATGAATTCCTGGATACTGATTCTGCTATCGTAAACCCGGTACATCCTGTTAAAACTGCTTTGCAGGGTGACATTACATTCAGCAATGTTGACTTTGTATACCCAAACACCGGCATTCAGGCGATCACGCACTTTAACCTGCATATAAAAAAGGGACAAAAGATCGCCATCATCGGCCATACCGGCAGTGGCAAAACCACCATTGCGCAATTGTTATTACGCATGTACGATCCTACTGTGGGTAAGGTAAATATCGATGGAACCGATCTGCAGCAAATGGACCTGCAGGAACTGCGCCGGCAGATCAGTTATGTGCCGCAGGACGTATTTTTGTTCAGCGATACCATTAATAATAATATCCTGTTTAGTCCCGGTGATACAGTAAATACTGATACCGTAGTAAAAGCCGCCCGTTCGGCCAGCGTGGAAAAAGAGATAGAGCAGTTTCACGAAAAATACGACACTATGGTAGGGGAGCGTGGTGTTACGCTGAGCGGTGGACAAAAACAGCGCATTTCCATTGCCCGCGCCCTGGCAAAAGACCCGCAAATAGTAATATTTGATGATTGTTTAAGCGCCGTGGATGCCCGTACCGAGAAAGAAATTCTGGGTAACTTAAGTATCTACCTTCAACATAAAACTGCGATCATAATTACCCATCGCATCTTCACTTTATTCGATTTTGATAACATTGTAGTGCTCGATGAGGGCAAAATCGTGGAGACCGGAACACATAATGAATTAATGTCATTAAACGGTTATTATGCGTATTTATACGAACAACAGCTGCAACAGGAGCGGGAAGAGGGCTAAAACGATGCACAAATGGGGATAATTAAGGGAAATTACTTCGTAAAAGGCTAATGAAATTTTGTTGATTCTAAAACAATATTATATTTGTAACGCTTTTTTTTGTGAAAATTTGATAATTGTTAACTGCAAAACTTAAATGACTGTGGCGTACGAAAACAACGACAAACGAATGGAAAGCGTTTATAGCAAACGCATAAGAGCTGGGAAAAGAAGAACCTACTTCTTTGACGTGAGGGCTACCCGTGGAAATGATTACTACATTACCATTACGGAAAGCCGCAAAAAATTCAACGAAAACGGGTACGACAGGCACAAGATCTTCCTTTACAAAGAAGACTTCAACAAATTCTTAAAGGCATTGACCGAAGCAGTAGACTATGTGAAAACTGAATTGATGCCTAACTTTGATTTTGACGCCTACAACCACGATCAAGTTGCAGATACAGATATGGATGATGTAATGGATGCTCCTGCTGCTACTACTACTATTACTCCAAGCGCACCCGCCTTACAACCAGTAAGCAGTGCAGCTTCCAGCAATGGTGCAGGTTCTGCCGCTGATGCCGGAGAAGAAGTTGACAAATGGTAATTTTCCATAAAACGGTTTATGATCTAGCAAGCTCCCGAAAGGAGCTTTTTTTGTGGCCTCCCCCCACCCCCCTCCGGTGGAGGGGGAGCATGGCCGCCTCGCGCATTTTCTTTAATTTCATAACTGTTTTAACTCGTAAACCTGTTAACTCGTCAACTGATCAACTCCACTCAGCCACCGTTGTGTCACTCCCTTGTACGTTCTGTTCTTTACTCAGCAACCTATAAACTGTATTTCTTTCTGCCGTCTGCCGTCTGCCTTGCCCGCCGTCCGCGTGTCGCTGAAGCTTTAGCGGAGGCGCAAGCTTTAGCGTAAAAGGGCCCACTGCCTTGCATAACCGTAATGCACCTATTATAAACATCGCCTCAATTATATACCCCTGATATTCTTTGTATTAACTCATCTTGTCCGGGTTCTCTGCCAAAACATGTAGTT
>NZ_JBJMLX010000281.1:0-19784 GCF_045805085.1 Niastella sp. | reverse complement strand
TGGCGCTGATAAATATTTTGATCGCTCTGCCTTCCGGCGTGAACTTGATGGCATTGGCCACAAGGTTATAGATCACCACATCCAGTTTTTCTGCATCTACCCAGGCAATGCATTCTTTCTGGTCGGGCAACACTTCCAGGGTTATTCGCTTGCTTTGGGCTGCCTCGGTAAAGTGTTCGACAATTTTTTTGACGAAGGTTACCACCTCCAGTCTTGAAATGCGCAGGGTGGCTTTTTCACTTTGTACTTTTCGCAGATCGAGCAATTGATTGATGAAGCGCACCATGCGGCTCGCGTTCTTGCGGGCCACCTCTATGTAACCAGACATTTCCGGTGACAGCCCGCCCTTCTTTGCTACCTGCTCCAATGGATTTACAATCAAGGTGAGCGGAGTCCGCAATTCATGTGACACATTGGTGAAGAAATGCATCTTCAACGCAGCCAATTTTTGTTCTACGGCTATCTTGTGACGCAGCCTGATCATAGCCAGTGCATAGCGGCGGATAAAAAACAATACGATCCCAATAACCAGCACATACAACCCATACGCCCACCATGTTTTCCACGGTGGCGGCTGTATGGTAATGGCCAGTTGTTTATAAGGTTGATTGGAATACAGGTCCTGGCTAAGGCTCTTTACTTCAAATACATAATTACCAGGCGGCAGATTGGTGTAAGTAGCTTTTCTGAATTGCCAGTCGTTGTGCCAGGTACTATCGAAGCCCAGTAGCCGGTAAGCAAAACCCTGCCGGTCGCCGCTTCCCCGGGGATCGAGGAGTGCGTAATAAATGCTGATGATATTCTGGTTGTATTGTAAGTTCAACCGCGAAACATAATTGATATCTGTTGCCAGCAGGTGCGTATTCGCTTTGGGCCCTGCCTCTTCATTATTAATTTGAAGACCGGTAAATACAATATTTGCTTTGATGCGGCTGGTGTTGATCTGGCCGGGATCAAAAGAAAGATAACCGGTAACAGTGCCAAAAAAGAGCTTTTTGTTGGCGGGCGCTTTGGAAACGGAGGCCTCGGAAAAAGTTATCTTAGGGGGTAAGGCATCATAGCTATCAAAGTTTCGAAAGATATGCGTGTCGGGGTTAAACTTTGACAACCCATTTTCGGTTGCCAACCATAAATTTCCCTCGCTGTCTTCCGCACAACTAAGAATGAAATCATTGGGCAATCCATCTTTAGTGGTATAATTTCTAAAGCGGAGTGCCTCGAAAGGTTTGTCACCTATTGCCTCACAAAAACCACCACCGGAAGTAGCCAGCCACATCCTGTTTTTTCTATCGCGGTAAACAAACAAGATATCCTTGTTGCCCAGGCTTTCCCTGTTGCCGGGGATAGTACTGTAGGTTTTGTATTTATAAACGGGGGAATGCTGTTCGTTGGCATCCAGCACCAGCAAACCGGTTGTTGTGCCCAGCCAGATATTGCCATCTTTATCGAGACACATGGTGCGGATATTCTGAAAATCGCCCTGCGGATACTGTTGAAAGGCATTACCGCTGTGAATGAATCTGGTGCCGCCCGGGTTCTGTTCGATCAGCGCCAGGCCATTGTCGAGCGAACCGACCCAGATGCGGCCCTGCTTATCTTCCAGTAAAGAATAGATCTGGTTAAAGGGTAAACTGTCTTTAATCTCTATATGCCGCTGAAAATGACTAAGCCGGTATTTTGTTTGTTCATTGTTTACGGGAGTGGCTTTGTACAAACCGCTTCCCTTGGTACCTAACCAGATATTTCCTTTGCTATCCTGCAAAATCGCATAGACGCCCACTACCCCACCCGCTGGTTCATTTTCAAATAGCCCTTTTACAGGTAGATTATTTTTAAAAACAGTAACACCGCTCATTTTCGTTCCCAACCATAAACGGCCCTGCTGATCGTTATACATTACCCGCACTTCATTGCCAGACCTGGCAGATTCCAGGTCAACTACATGCTGCTGTTCAAAGTCATTGTCCTGGATAACAATTTTATCCAGTCCGCCTTCCTTGGTGGTAAGCCAGAGAATGCCGGCAGTGTCGTAATAATGTGCTGTAATGTTGGCCGGTAACTGGTAACTGGCGCCTTCAGGTGTTTGTAAAATAGTCAACAGCGATTTACTGCCTGGTTTATAATAACCAAACCCCCGCCCCTTCATGCTTACCCAAATGGTTCCTTTATAATCTTCCAACACCCAGAAGTACCGGTTGTTTGCGTCGTTGAGTATGGGACCGGTGTTTACAGCAAATAATTGAAAGGAACGGTTTTGTGGATCGAAATGAATAGCACCCAGTTTTTCAGGTTCTATCCATAACCCACCGGTCTTATCTTCATACAAAGAAGAAAGACTTTCTTTTGTGGCGTATCTGGCGGTGGTGATTTGCTGATCGCCGAGGCTTACCATTATTATTTCACCCACCGAAGTACTGGCATACAACACATCGCTTTTGGTTGAGCGCAGCAAGGCATTTATGCGCCCGTGGGTTATTTTCCGCGTGGTATATGTTTTGGACCGCTTTTCATAGGTGATCAATTGTCCGTTGGCCGTGCCGAAGTATACATGGTCTGCATCTTCCTGTCTGAACCGGGATGTGTGGGATGTTTGGGATAGTTGGGATAGGGATGCTATGGATGATTGGGATACATGGGATATTGTGGGCTGGGTTGCCTGGGATACGCGAAAAATTCCATCATTCTTGGTTTGTAGCCACACCCAACCGTCAGCGGCTTGCAGAATGTTATTGAATTCAATTTTGTGGTTTGGATTCAACAGCGTTGACAGCGGCAGAAATTGTTCTGTTTTTTTATCAAAGCGGTATATCTGGTAGTCATATGCCTGTATCCATAGATGACCGGATTGGTCTTCCACTATCTTTGCTATTCTACTGTTACCCAATTGATATTTTTCTTCGGGAGATGATTTGAAGGAAACAAATGCGTGGCCATCGAAGCGATTAATGCCGTCCCAGGTGCCAAACCACATAAACCCTTCCTGGTCCTTCATCATACAATTTACCCGCCGGTGCGAAAGCCCCTGTTCGGTAGCATAATGTTCTATCTTGTATTTTGGCTGCGCATGAACGGTTACGGCAAACAAGAAGAAAAAACATAAAACGTTCAAAAGACGTTTAACAGCAATCTTACAATATATCTCCCCCAAAATCATTTCAATTGTGTAACCAAAAGAAATGAAAAAAGGTGTATTAAACAAGAATCCGGCGGGTTAGTTTCCCTGCTGTTGCACCGGTAGCCTGGCTCCCGAACCCTGATGCGTCCGGGAAAGCCACCGGCCGGGCAAAAAGCCCGTTAAAGAAAAGGCGGCTAAGACAATCAATACGATCCTGGAATTTATACAGTATGCTGAGTTAGTTTTTTGCCATGGTGGATTTAGTTTCAGGCGCCGACATGGTTTTACCGTTCACCTTCACATTTTTGAAACGCAGGTTTTGCACATTGCCCAGGTGAAAGTCTGTCGATTTTAAGTCCAGGTCTACATTTTCAACCAAAATATCGCTGATGGAGGCCTGGTTATGTCCGGTGATCTCACCCAACGAACTTCCTTTGCCATGAACATTGGAAATTTTGATATTCCGCACAACAGTTTTTGGCGGCGCCTGGCCTTTTAGATCGAAGTATTGCGTCCAGGGCGAGATCTTAAAAATAGCGCCCCCATCAACCAGGGTTATATCATCCATAGTTATGTTCTCATATTGCTGCGGCGTATCGGGACGAAGCTTCAACCGCAGCACCGTAGGGCGAAGCGTGGTACAGCGTTGAATGGTTACATTGCGAACGATGGTGGCTTCACTGCCAAAGGTTACAATGCCCCCACCCGCTTCAAAAATGCAATCGCTGATCTCGATATTTTCTACCGGCCGGCTGTTCTGGTCCTGCATGGCAAAGGGTCCTTTTGAACCTTTTAAAGCAATGCAATCGTCGCCAACAGAAAAAAAGCTGTGACGAATGAAAATGCCCTGCGAGCAGTCAACATCGATGCCATCTGAACTGGGCGCCTGGTGATAAGGTTTGGGGCCCGATGGCGCATGAAACCGGCAATATTCAACGGTTACTTCCTGGCAGGCATACAAATGCAGGTTCCAGAAACCGGAATTCAAAAAAGTAATGCCGCTTATTATTACATCTTTTGAATGTTGAATGAAAGTAAGCCGGGGCCGTTCAACGTTTAAGTTTGTAGTCTTGTTATCAGCATCACGCCGGGCATAAAACTCTTTCCAGAATGGTTCGCCGCTTCCGTCTAATATTCCTGAGCCGGTGATGCGCACATGATCCAGGCTATCCCCGTTTATCAATGCCACCCGCCAGGGTTCAAAATGCCCTTCAATGCGGGTGTTCAGTTTTGGATAATCATTAATGTTTGTTGACCCTTTCAGCACCGCACCTTCCTGCAATTCCAGGTTAACGCCGCGTTTCAGGAACAGGGCGCCGCTTACAAACACCCCTTTGGGAACAACGATGGTGCCGCCTCCCTTTTGCGCACACTCATCAATAACCACCTGAATTTTTTGGGTATTGAGCGTTTTACCATCGCCCATGGCCCCGCGTTCGGCAATGTTATAGCGCTTATCGTTTACATTGCCTGTTTGGGCAACCGCATGGGTGAACAGGATAAAACAACCTACAAACAGAACAATGATTCGTCTTCTCATATTCAGATAATGAGGTGTAAACCTATTGTTTAGTAATTACGAAAAGGTTTCTGTTTGTACAGAAATGGTTTGAATAAGTACAGGGGATAAAAATATTAATTGAGAAACAACCCTTTACAAATGGAAGCCCCTCCCGATGCATCGGGAAGGGCGCTTCCTTTACTGCTAATATGTGAAAACGTGGTACGCTAGAATCCAGGGTTTTGTTGCGATTGCTTTTCATCGGCCGACAAAGCCTTACCGTTTAATTGGATACCATCCAGGAAAGTTTGTGGAATTGGCCGCAGCACGTGGATGTCCCTGACATTTGACGCCGCCTGGGCGTTAAATGCTTTCACCCTCGGCACCAGGGTCTTTGTTCTTGACAGGTCTTCCCAGCGTTTGTATTCTCCGGCCAGTTCGCGTGAACGTTCATCCAGCACCAATGCCAGCATTCTGTCATAATCACCGCTTACTCCCAATCGCGCAATCACATATTCATCACCGGCGGGCAGTGCATTTATGTCTGTAATAGCCAGGTTATTGGAAGCTGCCGTTGTAACCGGAATATTGTTCGATTCGTAATAGGAGTTTTCAGGGATGAAGGAGTTGATTGTGGCGCTTTGACCGAATGGACTTTGCGCAATACCGCCATCATAATAAGCGGCGCGGTCTTCACCGGCTACGAATTGGGCGCGGGCCCTTACTGGATTAATATAAGTCAATGCATCGGTATAAGCGCCGGTACCCAGCTTTGCCAGCCTGATCTTTGCTTCCGCTGCGATCAGGTAAGTTTCTGCAGAGCGGGCCAGGTTCATATCCCGCAACCCCCGGGTTTCATTCACAGCTATCCTTGAACCATCCATATGTTTGCTTAAAGGCGGGTACCGCACATCCACCAGCATGGCGCCGTCGGTATTTACCCCGGTGGGAAAGGCAACATATACGTTCGGAATTGTTTTATTTGTTTTGTTATACAGCACTACATCATTCAGTTTGTAACTGACAAAGCGATTATCGCCGGGCTGATTAATAACATACATGATGCCCAGATCGCCGTTGACATAATAACTGCCCGCAGACTTGTTCAACCGGTATTTTGTTCTGAAGCTTTTCCAGAACCGGGAGTCATTTACCTGATCGTATATTCTGTACATATAGTAATTGGTGCGCAAACGGCTGAACGGCCGGTCACCGGTAATATCACGTTGCATTTGGGAGATGTCGTCATAGCGGGATCCCCAGTACAGGTGCTGGGTATTGGCGCCGTTAGTAGAAACATCTGCCGTGAATTGTGCAGAAAGGATCAGTTCTGGTAATTTTTCATTGGAAGCATCGGGGCCGGTATATTTCCAGAGGTCTGCGAAATTAGTGGTGAGCGGGTGGTGCGAAATAACTTCATCACATAAAGGTACTATCGCAGCCAGATCGGCAGCCTTGTAGGCTGAATTCCAGGTATCATTGATTTCGCTGGCACGGAACAGGTATGCTTTTGCCAGATAGTGTGCGGCCGCATCTTTTGTGATCCTTGCAGGCGCACTTGCATTTGGCAACAGATTATAGGCCTGTTTAAAATCATCGATGATCTGTTTGTATACTTCTTCAGGGGTTGCCCGGGTAAATTCCTTTTCAATGGTTGTACTGGGTTCGGTCTTCAGCGGTACGGCGCCATATTGAGAAACAAGGTGCAGGTAGCAGTATGCTCTGAAGAAATACCCTTCGCCCAACGCCACCTTTTTAATAGCATCTGAAGTGGAAGTACTGGCGGTGGCATTTTTGATCAGCAAATTCGCATCGCCTATACCCGTAAACAAGGTATCCCATTGCACATTGGCCGTTGCCGTATTGCCGTTATTGATGGTTACTATAGATTTGTACCCTGCATCATAATTGTTCCAGGAACCATTGGAAGGGTCGCCACCTACCATAAACTCATCCACGCCGTAATTCATAGTACAATAGGCCCACTCCGAAGCAAATGGCAAAGCGAACACCTGGTAATAGGTACCTACCGCCAATGCCTGAATACCTGCATCGGTTTTAAAATACTCCATATTCCTGTCGGTGGTCAGGGTCTCATCCAGAAAATCTTTTTTGCAGGATGCCACCGCAATCAAACCTGCCAAAAGAGATATATTGAAAATTATTTTTGTAGTGTTCATTGTCTTATTTTTTATCGTTAATCGTTGCGGTTAAAAGGATGCGTTTATGCCAAAGGTGATGCCTCTGTTATAGGTAGGAAGCTGTGTATCCATATCCAGCCAGCCGATCTTCGAAAACACGATGGCCGGGTTCACCACCTGTGCATATAATTTTAAACCGGAGATCGCATTTGTTTTTAACGCTTTGCTGTTCAGGGTGTACGCCAACGATATATTGCGGATCTTGATAAATGAGCCACTCTTATATCCCAACACCACATAGTAGGAATCGCCGCTTCCCTCAGAGTAGATGGGTTTCTGGTAATCAGCGTTCAAATTGTTCTCATTATAATAATTGACCGAACGCTGCGTACCGCGGGCCACCTGGGCTTCGCCACCTGTATTATAGATGTATTTTAACCGGCCATACAGGAAGATGGACAATTCAAAGTTTTTGAAGGTGAATGTGTTGGTCATACCAACGATCCATCTTGGCCTTGAATTGCCAATGAGCACACGGTCATGGTTTGCATCGATAAGGGTATCGCCATTGATATCGGCCGGTCTTGCATTGCCAGGCGAGAATTTGGTTTTTCCTTTGGTATTATATGCCAGGTAAGTGTTTGAATCTGCCGCCTGCCAGATACCTGCACTCTGGTAACCGTAGATCATCCCGATAGACTGACCAATGAACCAGTTGTTATTGATATCATCCTGCTTGCCATTCGACAGGGAAACGATCTCATCTTTTTGCCAGGAGATACTCATATTGGTTGTCCAGCTGAGGTCCCTTCTGTTGATATTAACCGTTGTTAAACTCAGATCCAACCCTTTATTTTTAGTCTGGCCTATATTTGCATAGGTATTTGTGTAACCGGTCACCGTTGGGATAGACTCCTGCACCAACAGGTCGGTGGTTTTTGATTTATATACGTCCAGGCTACCTAATATCCTTCTGTTCAGCACAGAGAAGTCGACACCCAGATTATATTGCGTGGTTTTTTCCCAGCCCAAACTCTGGTTGGCAAAAGTAGCCGGGGGAATACCTCCCGGGGTAATAACGGTTGAGGAGGTTGTAAATGGATAAAAGAGCGAGGTAGCAGCGCCCTGGGTGGCATATGGCTTGATGGCAGAGTTACCGGTAACCCCTACCCCAAACCGCAATTTGAAGTCATTTACCCAGGTGGCGTTTTTCATAAAATCTTCATTGTTGATCCGCCAGGCAACAGCCATAGAAGGGAACCAGGAATATTTGTGCCCTTCAGCGAGCATGGAGGCGCCATCACGGCGGGCAGAAACAGTCAATAAATACTTGTCATTATAGCTGTAGTTGATGCGGGCCATCAAAGACTGCAACTGGCTTTCCAAAAGCCCCGAAGCATACCCGGTTAAATTAGCTGCAGGAATATAATTTTTTGATAACGCATTCCATTTCTGACTGCCAAAAGCAATCCCATTTGCAGCAATTAAATTACTGTCCATGGTAAATTTCGTCTGGCTGCTCAATAAGGTGAGCGCCAGGTCGTGGCGGCCAATGGATTTATTGTAATAGATCAAATGATCGAGGGTATAAGAGAATGTTTGCTGTTTGTTAAGTGAAGCAGAATTGGCGCCACTACTGATAACCGAGTTGGCGTCGATGTAGGTGCCATCCCGGTAGTTGGAGTAGTCGGGACCAAAATTCACCCGGTACTTTAAATTCTTCAAAACCGGAAGAATGGCGCCAAAGTCAACCTGCCCGTAAATGCTGGCGAAAGCGCGCAGGGTTACCCGTTGGTCCTGGTTTAAACTCCACTCATTCGCCACATTTTTAAAGGCTATATCACCACCGGGGTTATAGATCCTGTTTCCGGCAGAATCATAGGGCACTGCATAGGGGAACAACGCCCTGGCAGATTCATACAGACTGTTTGAGGAGGACACGGTGGTGGCGCCGGTTTTGGATTGCCCGAATTCCTGTTTACTATAGGATACCGTAAGGTTTGTACCGAACTGGAACCATTTGGTGGCATTAATGTCACCATTTACATTGACCGTATACCTTGTATAACTTTGTCCTTTCGTTGTACCTGTATTGTTCAAATAGCCAAATGAAGCATACGCTTTTGCCTTCTCACTACCGCCGCTAACACTTACATTCAGGTTCTTGGTTATGCCGGTTTGGGTAACCATTCCACGCCAGTCAGTGGTTGCCACCTTTGAGCCGTCCCAGGTTCCCGAAGCCCAGCCTTGTTGAATATTTGCCCAGGCTGAAGGATCGCTGGTGGCCAGGAAGATCGTTTTATCATTGGCAATAGTGGGTTGATCACCGCGCGCATAGGTGGTAGGGGCCTGATAATAACGGGCCCAGCGGCGAAAAGTTATATAATCTGCGGCATTGAACATGTCCTCCCTGTCGATCAGTTTTTCAGCTGTGGTACTCAGGTTTAAATTCAGGGATGTTCTGCCGGCTTTGGCCTGTTTGGTGGTAACGATCACTACCCCATTGGCGCCGCGGGAACCATAAATGGCCGTGGCCGAGGCATCTTTCAACACATCGATGGACTCAATATCAGTTGGATTGATGTATTCAATACCACCCGTCATCAGGGGAATGCCATCAACCACATACAGGGGTGAATTGGAGGCAGTTAAAGAACGTACACCCCGGATATTAATAGTACCTACCGTACCGGGACGTTCTGAAGTGCCGATATCAACACCGGCTACTTTTCCCTGCATCGCCTGCAGGGCATTATCTACCGGTCTTGACTTGATGTCTTTTTCATTCATGCCCGTAACAGCCCCTGTTACATCTTTCTTTTTTACGGCGCCATAACCAATAACCACTACCTGGTCCATGGAGTTGTCGGCCGTGCTTAATGTTATACTTAACTGCCCTTTGTTCTCAATGGGTACTTCCTTGGTAGTGAACCCCACTGAACTAAGCACAAGCACAGCCGTGCCGGATGGCGCATGCAGGGAGAATGTTCCATCCGCAGCGGTAGTGGTTACCACTTTGGCGCCTTTAACCTGCACAGTAACGCCTTGCAGGGGGCTGCCTCCATTGTCTGTTATTTTACCGGTTACGGGGAAATTGGTTTGCGCAAAAGAAAAAACGGCAAATAGATTGAATAGCGCCATGAGCAGGGCGTATCGCCTGCAAGCAATCGTTTGTTTCATATTAGCAGTCAGTGTTTAAATTAACAAAAGCATTGGTAAGTTATCCTTTCCAGTTGCTAAAATCATCCTGAGCCATCCTGCACCATCCTGAAGTAAACTGGCCTGTTCTTATTGGGCATTTTTATCTTGTTTATAGGGTAAGGCCCCAGAATAGCGGGTTATGCTGCTTGTGCAACATTAAAAACTGTGCCCTGTTTGCTGGGGGCTTTATTGAAGGAATGGTTGTTTTTAGATTACCTGGTCTTTTTGTTTGACAGTAATAGTGCCTGGGAGGGCGACTTGAGATTGTTTGATGAGACAAAGAGCAGCAAAGATGTTCCAAAATAGAAGTGCCTGAGACCCTTTTAAATTAACTTAAGGCATCTCAGGCACAAAGTTTTTTCTTCAGAATTATTTATTGCCTGACCAGCACATCTTTACCAGGCGACCATTTCTTTTGCCAGTCGTGATATTTGCTCAAGACTTTTTGTGGAGCATAAGTATACCACGCATAGCCATCACGTCTTTCCCGGTCTACCTCGGCCAGTGAATAAACGACTTTACTATCCCGGTTGCAGAACAGGGGTTTGTGTGTCTTCAATTCATAATAGCGTGTCCAGATGGGCGCAGCCGTTGTATCGCGCACTACTACCCTGTCAGTGGTGGAAACCCGGAATGGTGTTTCCATTCTTGGTGCGGGAACAACGTCAACCCGGGTGTTGTAGATCTTCGAGTCCTGAAACCATTTCACTGCATATTGTATGGCATCAACCACGCGTTGATCGGGATGGTCGATGCTCATGAGGAAAAGGACCAGGTCGGCGCTTTCCGAGTTACAAATACTCGCCGGTTCAAATTTCCGGGCCCATGCAGGCTGCAGCGTGTGCTCATCATATTGCTGACACCAGGCCGTTGGAACGCCTGCATCGTTGATCTGTGTTTTAACAATACAGTCGATGCCTTTGGTAAAGGCCTGTTCAACTTTCTGGCGGTCCGATGCCTCCAGGTAGTCGTATTGGGGCAGCCCGTTCAGCATATCCCGCAGCAATTCCATGATGCCTTCAAAAGCACCGTCGTTGAAAGTGATCTCTTTACTGTAATTGTTCTTCTCGATCGGATAATACTGCGGCCAGCCGCCGTTTGCATATTGCGCATTGAGCAAAAAGTGCAGTCCTTTTATCGCCGCGTCGCGATATTTTCCGGAATGAGTGACCTTATAAATAACCGAAAGCGCCGCGATGTGGGTATAGCTGGTCCCGTTATCAAATGTGGTGTTTGTTTCTTGGTGCCTGCTTGTTACAGAATCTTTCTGGGCATCGGTAAGCATAGCAAAGAAGTCGTAATTCTTTGGCCATCCTCCATTGTCTTTCTGGAAGAGGATCATGTTGTCACCGATCTCAGCCAGCTGATTGGGCTGATACTGAGGTTTGCCAGGCATGGGGTTGATCATGCGCTTATCATCCTTACCCATGTACCAGTGGCCTGAATTGTCGGCAAACGGCCGGGGATCGATGCGGTCCAGGCTTTTTTGTACATTATTTTGAGCAATGGCCTGGCGGGAACCAAGCAGGGAAAAAAGGGCGATGATTACGATCAAATACTTCATATGGTATACAACGTGTTTTGAATTTGCAGTAACAAACTTACCTGGGTATCAGGACCAGGAGGTTTAATTTTTGGTCAAATACTTTTAAAAATTCGACAAACCACGGTAACCAGCTATTTTTTTCGCCTTGCAGGTTGCCCGAAAAGGGTAAATACTACAATTATGCTTTATTATAATTAAGTTTCTGCGCATGCTGCTGTGCTTTCAGGGCCAGCTCTGTTGCCAGGAAACAATGGTGTTGTGTCATGGCTGTTTCCGTTCTGTTTATCACATCATCAACCAATTGTTTCCCGTAGGGAAGTTCTATATTATTGCAATCGATGTATTGGGTGTCTTTGTCGTTCACTAAATAAAGATGGTTGCCGCCGGGGTGCACGGCTATATCTATGTTCTTACGCACTTCAATGTACCCTTTTGTGCCAAGAATAGTCAATCGTCCATCACCCCAGGTTTTTAATCCGTCCGGCGTAAACCAATCTACCCGGATATAACCGGTACCGCCATTGCCCCGCAGCACGATATCCCCAAAGTCTTCGAACCCCGGATATTGCGGATGCGCCACATTGCCAACCTGGGAGGTGACGATGTCTGCCTTATCAGAATTGGTGAAATAAAGGAATTGGTCAAACTGGTGAGAGCCGATGTCGGTAATAATGCCACCAAAATATTTTTTATCAAAAAACCATTGCGGACGATCCTTTGCACTCATGCGGTGCGGGGCCATAATAACGGTTTGAATGACATTGCCAATGGCGCCTTCTTTCACCAACTCACCTGCCTTAACCGTTGCTTTGTTCTCGAACCGCTCACTGTACATGATGGAATAGATGCGGTTGGTTTGTTTTTGCACCTTGCGCACTTCTTCCAATTGCTCCAATGTGGTAATGCCAGGTTTATCTGACATATAATCTTTTCCTTGCTGCATGGCGCGAATGCCAATGCCTGCACGGTCAACAGGAATAGCGCTGCTGAGAATAAGTTGAATGGATCTATCTTCCAGAATTTCTTTTTCGCTGTTAGCCACCTTTACCTGCGGAAATTTCTTTAAAAATTCTGCCACCAGGTCGGCTTCTTTTGCATACAATGATACCAGTTGTCCCCCACCCCGTATGACGGCATTTACCTGTCCATAAATGTGGGCATGATTGATACCAATGACAGAAAATTTTATTCGCGGTTCCTCAAAGGGTGTGGCCGCAGGTTGATCCTCCTTGTATTTGTTAGCTGCAATTATATTTCCGGGCAGACCAGCAAATAAACCCATTCCTGTAACGGTGGCTGCGTCTTTCAAAAACTTACGGCGATTAAAGTTTGATCCTGGCATATCGTTAGATTGATTTTTACGAATACAAAAATACTATCGCTAATATAATCAAATCGTTCGATGATTGGTATAAAGGACAACCGGGCTTTCTGATGTTCCAAAGGTACCCGGTAAAAACAATAGCCCCGCTTTCGCGGAGCTATTACATGAGAAAAATCTAGGATAAGGCAGTTATTTAGGATTCTGCACTGGCGCACTGCCGGCAACCGGTGGATTTAATGACAGCTCATCATCCGGCACATCCCAGTAATCGAGAAAATTATAATTGATGGTTGCTTTGGTGTTCACTACTCCTGTACTGCTTACTACCACTGCATTGGTTCTGCCCCCGCCTGCTGAAAGATCATCGAGGTATCCCCACCGGCGGTAGTCATACAGGGAAACGTTGCGGAACAACAACGCGGTCCTTCTTTCCCGGCGCAATTCTTCGTACGCCTGGTCCGGGTCTGTAACGGCGCCCGACACAGCGGTAAGCCCCGCTCCCTGGTAGGTGCGCACAGCATCCACACTGGCAAGCCCGGTAGCGATATTATTGAGTTTTATATTGGCTTCCGCCTTCATCAGTTCGTTTTCTTCATAAGTGGCAGCCAGATATAATTCATAAGCGCCTACTGTTCTGCTCGATATTATCTGTACGCCCTTTAGGGTGTCGCCACCGTCTAACAACCTGTATCTTGTACTGAAGGTGAACCCGCCTTTCTGGTTAAGATAGGCGGTTACTTTGGAAAAGTTATTTGCCAGTCTTTTATCCCCTGTTTTATATTCCTGGATCAGGCGTTCGCTGATCTTATAAGTGGTGCTGGTTGGATCGCCTGTTGTCATGGCCGCCACGCTGCCCGTAGTGGCGCTGAGAAAGCTGCCGACCGAAGCCGAACGGCCGGTAAAAACAAGATCACTGCTGGTAACGCCACTATTTACCAGCGTGAGAATGTTATTCCAATCAGCGGCGGTCATATCTTTCACCCTTTTATTCACCAGGATATTACGCGCTTTCATGGTGTTGATCGTATGGATAAACATAGTTGGTGTAAGCACGCCGCCCTTCCCCAATTGACATTGCGTTGGGATCAGCACTTTTAACATAGCATTGTAATCAGTGAGCGTGGTAATGCCATTCAATGCATCTATGGCTTTGTTGTAATTGTCATTGGATTCTGCTATTATTTCAGCGCTTGTTTTGTAAAGGCCGTTGGTGACAGCAGACTCATTTTTTATAAGCCCGGCATAATAAACAGAACCGATCCGGGAATACGCATATCCCTTCCAGAAATAAGCCCATGCCTTTAAAGCATTTCTTTTCGAATCGGCATTGCCGGTAAAACTGACCTTATCTACTGTTTCAAGCACCAGGTTGCAGGCATTGTTTAAATAATACATCCATGTCCATTCAAAATAGAACATATTGCTTCCTGCCTTGGTACGGGAATTATTGAGCCGTATTACCTGTTTAGCAGGGGCAGAGTTGGTTACCTTACTGCCATCGTCAAATACTACGTAATCAGGTACGCTTACCTGGTTAGTGATGTTATTAGCCGCTTCAGCTGATATAACATCGGCCATCAGGTCGTGATAGGCCGGCGCCAGGAACCAGAAACTGCTTCCGAGGAACGAGCCAGAATATTTCGTATTGGTAATACCGTTAAAACCTGTTTGATAGACTGCGCCGAGCGCCAATGACAGGATCCCGGCTTCGGTTTTTGCATTTTCCGGTGTGGGTGAATTCGGATTTCGCACATTCAGTTCTTCTTTTCTGCAACTCTCCTGTAAAATTGCCAGCACACACAGTATGTAGATTATCTTTATTTTCATTGGAAAAATATTTATGATTAAAAACCGAGGTTCAATCCAATCTGATAGGTTTTGATATTGGGCATTGAATTATGGTCAATCCCCCGTTCGTACGCGGAATTGCTGGTACCAGTGTTGATCTCGGGGTCAAGGCCCGTATATTTGGTGGCCGTCCACAGGTTTCTACCCGACAACACCAGTTGCAGCTTCTGGAAATATTTGATATGCACCAACCGGGCTGCATCCACGGCCAGGGATACATTCCGTAACCTTACAAAAGAAGCATCTTCATAAAAATAATCCTTGGTGGAATTGCGTGCACCGTTTATGCTTCCCCACATATCGGAATAGGCGCTGATGTAATAATTGGAAAAGGCCGCTGTTTGGCCGTTGATCGTTACTTTATCACCAAAGTCTCCGTGTATGCCATCGCGATACATCCATTCTTTGGTCTGGTTATACAAATGGTTTTTGTAGATCCAGTCGAACTGGAACGAAAGGGTGATAAAGTCTTTAAACCGTACACTGTTAATAAAGGAAGCGTTGAATTTGGGATTAGGATCGCCGAGCGCATAGGTTTCATTGGTGAACATAATACCCCGGGTAGCCGTATCAACCAGGTAACCATTTACCAACTGGTATTTTCCTGCATCGGCTTTACTGATATAGGGCGTGCCGTCTTTGCGTGTCTGCTCTACACTGGTGAAGGCTTTCAATCCGTAGATCTGGCCTATTTTATCACCTGCTTTTAATACCAGGTTGGTGCTGCCCGCAGAGGCAGTTAATACAATGTCCTGGTTGGTAGATACGGCATCAATTTTTGAAGTTTGATGCCCGAAGGTGGTGGTAAAGTCCCATGTCAGGTTTTTGGTAGCCGCCACATTCAGGTTCAGCGAAAACTGAAATCCGTTGGATGACAGGGAGAAGGCGTTGGTAAGATAATTGCCGCCACCGGAAGAAGGGGGCGCATCTACCGCAAAGATCACATCTTTGCTTTTTCTTTTCCAGAAGGTAGAGCTTAGACCCAGGCTGGAAAACCATTCTCCTTTATTCAGATTTATAGTAACATCGGTCCCGATCTCGGTCTCTTTCGAGATCTCTACGCGCAGGTCGGGATTGCTTTGTGTAGCGGGCGTAAAGAATCCAAGTGCACTGCCGATACTTTTGGTCGACAATACCACATACCTGTCAAAGGCCCCGGGCTGGATACCGGCTTCGCCATAACCTCCCCGCAGTTTGAACTCGGGCAGGATACCGGAAAGGCCCTCCCAGAACTTAAATTGTGAAACCCGCAGATAGCCGTTGCCGTGGTAAAAGATTTGCGGCGTTGCGCCCCGGCCGAAGGCTGATGAATAATCGCTTCTTAAACCTGCTTTTATCCCGCCAATGCTGCCATAATCAAATGCCTGGTCAACCAGCCAGCCAAATGTTACAAATGGCCTTATTGTGTCTACGGTCACCTGCTGCGTATTGGTCTGCCGCATATTGTAGATCGGGTATAGCTGCAGCCCATCGCCGGTGGTGGTATATTGTTTAATTACATTCTTGCGATAGTCATAAGCTGCATAGGTAGTGGAAGTAATTGGCAACTTTATGTGAAGATCTTTGTCGAGATCGAGGTGAAAAGTGGCCGACGTCAATGCATTCTGAAAGGTAGTGGTGTTAGTGGTATTGGAAAGCCCGCCGGCATTGGAACTAAAGCCGCCGATAAAAGCACTTCTGCTAAGCGCATTGATATTCTGCGACTGGTTTTTATAAATATTTTTAATATCTTCTTTTTCATAGTTAATGCCATATTTGGCTTCCAGGTCAATAAAGCGATTGACATGGTATGCCGCTTGGATATTCTGGATAATATCCACGGTTTCATCGCTGCCCTGCGCATACTCGAAATAGTAATTAGGGTTGGCGCCATTGATACTTACGGGCGATGCATTGAGCCGGTAGGCATAGTCGCCATTGGCATCCTTCCAGTTGAGGTCAAAGAAAGGCGAGCTGTTCAACAGCTGGTAAATAGCATCACTGCCGCCTGTATAATATGGATTGAAATTGTTCTTCTGGTAGATCAGCTGGGTAATGGAGCGCACTTTGAATCCTTTAAAGAGTTCGGTGCCTATATTGGAAGTAAAATTGTAGCGATTGAGCGCGCCATTCTTTCTGATAGCGCTTTCCTGGTAGGAACGGGAGGCAGTTAAGGCAAAATCAGATTTATTGGCACCGCCAGATACGCTGATGCTGTTATTGATGGTGGCTGCAGACCGGAACAATTGTTTGAAGTGATCATAATACTTCAGGTTCTGGCCATAAGGCTTACTGCCATCTGTGTTGGGTGATGTGCTGTTCCATACTATGCCGCCCTGTGTAACGCCATCTATATTCACGCCCGCCGTATAGGTGCCGTCTGGTTTAACCTGGATGATCACCCCGTTATTATCCACCACATTGTTATTGGCATCGGTTTTAAAACCATGGGTGGAGGGCTTGTGCAGGTTTCCGGTATTAAGGTAAGTGCCGATGCCGTAGCTGCTCGAAACATCAATACTGATCTTACCGGCTTTTCCTTTTTTGGTAAAGATCTGAATAGCGCCATTAGCTCCCTGTGCACCGTAAATAGTTGCGGAAGCGGCGCCTTCCACTACTTCCACTCTTTCTACATTACTCAGGTCAAGGGCGTTCAGGTCGGTGGCCCTTACTTCAATACCATCGATCAGGATCATCGGGCGTGTACCTGATTGCAGTGAGTTGATACCACGTAAAAGGATATTCGTGCGTGCACCAGGCGTTCCGTCTACGCTGCTGATCTGTGCGCCGGCTATTTTACCCACCAGCGCCTGATCGATGGAACCGGACGGCACCGCCGGAAGTTTGTCTGCAGTAATAGATTCAACCGAGATCCCTATCTTCTTTTTACTCGTAGCAACCCCCACACCGGTCACTACTACTTCACTCAATGATTTGGGATCATAATTCAACTGGATGGAAATGGCTTTGCCGGAAACAATTTTTACACTTTTAGATAAATAACCAATGGAAGAAACTTCCAATATAGCGCCGGCAGCCGGTTGAGGCAGGGTAAACATACCATCGGCGTCGGTGGCAGTAGCACCACCGCCTTTAACCTTTACCGTAGCGTTTGCAATGGGAGTTCCGTCTTTTGAATCGGTGATCTTACCGGTGATACCAGTTTGCCTTGCAAAAAGGAAATGACTAATGAGCATGGCAATGCCCATAAGCAATTTTGCTTTTCTCATGTGAGCTGAGTTTTGGTTTTAATATGAACGAGGGCCGGGGAAAATAGGCTCTTTTATAAGGCGGGCAACCGATAATTCAATTTAGGTATTTTCTACATTTATTCGGAAAAACAAGATAATTTTATTTTCATACATTGTTAAAATAAATTATCTGTCCTGCCTATCCGGGCAATAAAAAACCATCCGCCGTTTGGCGAATGGTCATCAGACTGAAATTATATTAAAAATTATAATTATAGAAATCAGCTAACCCGCTTCCCTTCCATCAACAATTTAATAGCGTGTTCAAATGAACCGGCCTGAACAATTTGCCCGGCATTTACAAAAAATATTTCATCCGATTTTTCAATGGTGTTTAACCGGTGAGCGATTATTATCTGTGTGGTTTGGGCAGGCAATTTAGCCAGTATTTCACCCAGCAACTGTTCTGTCACCGTATCTATATTGGCGGTAGCTTCATCGAGGATCAGCAATTCCGGTTCACGCAGCAAGGCCCGTACAAATGCGATCAATTGCCGCTGGCCCAAACTCATACTCTCGCCCTTGCTTGTTACCGGCGTTTGCAATCCCTTATCGAACCGTTCCAGGATGTGCAACAGTCCCTTTTGCTGTAATATGTCATTCAATTGCTCGTGGCTGTATTGCTGATAGGTATCGTTTCCATAAAGAATATTTTCGTACAGCGTACCCGTAAACAAAAAAGGTTCCTGCAAAATAAACCCGATCTTTTGCGTTCTTTCTTCCGTTTTGTAGGTGCGAATATCCTTTCCATCCAGCAATACCTGTCCATTTGCAGGGTCGTACAAACGCGCTATCAGCGAAGCGGCAGTGGTTTTACCGCCGCCGGTAGGCCCAACAAATGCATAGGTTTTTCCCCGCCCCAGGGTAAAATTCACCTGGTGCAATACTTCCTTATCGCCATACTTAAATGAAACATCCCGAAACTCCAGCAATCCATTTCCGTTAACTCCTTCCACCTGTAGAACCGGCATATCCGACTCCATAGCCAGTACTGCGGAAATGCGGTCCCAACCGGCCATGGCCACCTGAAAGATCGGCCAGATACCAGCGATCTGCCGCATGGGATCATAAAAACGGGACAGATAAACAAAATAACTGATCATAAACCCGATAGTGAACTGTCCCTGCTGCAGCAGAAAAATACCAAAGAACAGCACGATGATCTGCGCCACATTACCGGCAAGGCCATACGACGGAATAAAGATATTATTGGCAACACCTGCTGCTACCGCCCGGCGGTAATTTTGATTGTTGATTGCAGCAAACCGTTTATTAAAATAATCACGTCGGTTAAATGCCACTACCACTTTAAAATTATCCAGGCTTTCCTGTATTTCGGCACTCATCCCTCCTACTGTTTGCAGGCTGGCGGCATTTCTTTTTTTGATCCAGGGCGAAATGAGTTTTGTAAAAAGCAAAACGATCGCGGCAGGCGCCAATGCGGCCAACCCCAGCTTTATGTTCACTGCCAGAATAAAAACAGCGGCGCCGATCATCATAAACAGACTGCCTACGAATTGCAGCAAACCCTGTGAAAAAAACTGGTTCAGTTTATCTGTATCGTTGTTGATGCGTGAGATCAGGTCTCCGGCCTTGTTCTGGCTGAAGAAAGCAACCGGCAGCGACTGCAGTTTCGAGAACAACTGGTTGCGCAGCGAAAACAGAATATGCTGACCAACAGCCCCCATCCACCTGGTTTGAAAATAACTGGCGATAAACCCTACCACGTACAACGCAAACACCAGCATAGAGGCTCTTACAACACCAGGAAAATCTTTTGAAATAATAGCCGTATTGATGGTATGGGCAATAATGATCGGCACCACCAGGGAGGTGAGCGTATTGGCGAGCAATGCCACAAAAGCCACAGACATGATC
>NZ_JBJMLX010000280.1:0-7591 GCF_045805085.1 Niastella sp. | reverse complement strand
CTGTTTGTACTGGCTGTTTTCTTCTTCTTCGAAAGGCTCATTGCTATTCGTAAGGCCAGTAATATTGATCCCAACTTCATGTATATAATACGGGATAATATCTTTAGTGGTAATGTGTCAGCAGCCCGGTCAATGGCTAAAAATACGCCCAACCCGGTGGCCCGCATCATCGATAAAGGGTTACAGCGTATAGGTAAACCCATCGAGGCTATTGAAAAAAGCATGGAAAATGTAGGTAAGCTCGAAGTGTATAAAATGGAACGCAACCTGTCGGTTTTATCATTGGTGTATGGTATTGCGCCCATGTTCGGGTTCCTGGGAACCATCTTCGGGATGTTGCAATTGTTCTATAATATCAATGCATCGGGCGAGTTTACTCCGGCCCAGATAGCAGGTGGTATTTATACGAAAATGATCACTTCTGCATCCGGATTGATCATTGGTCTGCTGGCGTATGTAGGATATAATTTCCTGAATGCACAGATCGATAAAACAGTGAACCGCATGGAAGCCGCCAGCGCA
The DNA here is from genome assembly GCF_045805085.1 of Niastella sp. Lineage (NCBI taxonomy): Bacteria > Pseudomonadati > Bacteroidota > Chitinophagia > Chitinophagales > Chitinophagaceae > Niastella > Niastella sp. Next base: position 7,069 of record NZ_JBJMLX010000280.1, on the reverse strand, counting down.
GAATTCATTGATATTTTGCAGGAACCAACACGATAGACAAACCTAAATAATACAGGTAAAATGAATTTAAGAAGAAGATTAAAAGGACATCCGGAACTGCATGCAGGTGCGTTGAACGACATCCTGTTCATCCTGTTGTTCTTCTTCCTCATAGTATCTACCCTGGCCAATCCGAATGTGATCAAGTTGTCGCAACCCAAGGCCAAGAGCGATACCAAGGCCAAGCAAACGGTTATCGTGAACATAAAACCTACTGGTGAATACATCATCAATGGTAAACAGATCACGATAGAAGAAATGAAGGCCTTTATGGAGCCTTATGTGATGAAAGATTCCACGCAGGCCACCATTGCGATCAATGCCGATAAAACGGTTCCGCTCGAAGATGTGGTGGCGGTAATGCGGGTAGCCCGCGAACTGGGCGCCCGGTCAACGCTACTGGTAGATACAAAAGTGAAATAAGTTACTGCCCCGACACTAGTGTCGGGGTTCTTTTTAACCCTTATCCACAAGGCGTTCTGCCCGCACCATCCGGTCCTTTCCCTGAAAATCTTTCTTTACCGCTGCATTAAAGCCTTTCGATTCAAATAACCCTTTTGTTTTTTGACCCAGATCTTCATGAATTTCTACAAAAACGCAACCGTGTTTGGGCAGCGTGCGTTGGGCAAAACGGGCAATGGCATCATAGAACACCAGTGCATCGTTATCAGGTACAAACAAAGCCAGGTGCGGTTCATAAGCCAGTACATTTTGCAACATGGTGTTTTTATCGCTTTGCGGAATATAAGGCGGATTGCTAACGATGATGTCAACCTCAGGGAGAGATGACCAGCTGTCTGCATCTAAAAAATCGACCTGTAAAAAATGAATGGGTGTTTGTTGGGCGGCTGCATTGCGGGCAGCTACCGCCAAAGCCCCTTCACTTACATCACAGGCATATACTTCTGCCTGCGGCAGTTTTTTCTTTAACGAAATTGGGATACAACCACTTCCGGTACCAATGTCAAGAATGCGTAGCATTTCCGGATTATTGTTGATGGCCGCGACGGAGCCTTTGCCCTCTGCCCTTTGCCCTTTGGCCGCTGCCCACTGCCTTGCGTTTTCCCCCACCCACTCAACCAGCTCCTCCGTTTCCGGCCTGGGAATCAGCACCTGCTCATCCACATAGAACGGCATGCCGCAAAACCAGGTCTCATGTAAAACGTATTGCACCGGTTTATGGGTAAGCAGTTGCCGGGTATATTCCTGTAGCCGGTCCGCACCATCAGGGGCCAGGGACGACTGTTTATGCACAATACGGTCAATCTTTCGCAGACCGGTAACATGTTCCATTACCCAGTCGGCAATGTTGGCCGCCTCGCGGTTATCATACAGCTCAGCCAGGGCCGTTTGAAGTTGTTGTTGCGCCTCGTATACCGTCATGGGGGCAAAGATGAGGGTATTTTGGCGTATATTTGCGGCCTCGAAACGAGGCCCACCATTGACAATTCACGAAACATACATGCAGCGCTGTATTGAACTGGCGAAAGCCGGGGCTGGATACGTGGCGCCCAACCCCATGGTGGGCGCGGTGCTGGTGCATGAAAACCGCATCATAGGCGAGGGGTACCATCAAAAATATGGCGGTCCGCATGCCGAAGTGCATTGCGTGAATTCCGTGCAGGGATCCGACCGGCATTTGATTTCCCAATCAGTGATGTATGTATCGCTGGAGCCTTGCGCCCATTTTGGCAAAACACCGCCCTGCGCCGATCTGATCATTGAAAAAAAGATCCCCGAAGTGGTTATTGGCGTGCGCGATCCGTTTAAACAGGTGGATGGAAAAGGGGTAGAAAAATTAAAAGCCGCCGGGGTGAAAGTTACCCTGGGCGTGCTGGAGCAGGATTGCAAAACTCTGAATAAACGGTTCATCACTTTCAATACCCAACAACGCCCCTATATTATTTTGAAATGGGCCCAAACGGCCAACGGAAAAATGGCGACGGAGACCGGGGGAGAACGTTTATTGATCAGCAATGAGTTTACCAACCGGCTGGTACATAAATGGCGAAGCGAAGAAGCGGCCATTCTGGTAGGTACCAATACCGCCCTTTTCGATGATCCGGCATTGACCACCCGTTTATGGAACGGCCCGGATCCCGTTCGGCTGTTGGTGGATATGAACCTGAGATTGCCGTCATCGTTACAGTTGTTTAATCAGCAGGTGAGAACCATCGTGTTCAATAGCCTGAAGCAGGAAGAAAAAGAGAACCTGATGTATTACCAGGTTACAAAGGATGTACCTCTTGTTAACCAGGTAGTGCATGCATTATACCAGTTAAAGATCCAGAGTGTGCTGGTGGAAGGCGGCGCGCAATTGCTGCAATCGTTTATTGATGAAGGAGCATGGGATGAAATACGCATAATCACCAATAACGAGCTGGTGGCGCCGCAGGGTTTACCTGCCCCACGCATGCAAAGCGGCCAACTGTTGCACCAGGAAACAATGTTCTCTGATACCCTTCAATATTTTGTGAACCCGCAAACCCTGGCCCATTGAGCAGTTTATTATTTCTCATTGCCAGTATCGTATTGACCGCATGGCTTACCATTTCCTTTAAAATAATCGACCGGTTGGGCATCAATAACCTGCAGGCTATTGTATACAACTATACCGTGTGTGTGATAACCGGCAGTATAGTGAACGGCAGTTTCCCCATAAACGGGACGCTGGTTCACCAACCCTGGTTTGTGTGGGCATTGTTTATGGGCGCCTGTTTTATTTCGCTGTTTAACCTGGCTGCCTATACCGTTCAAAAGATTGGCGTGGCGGCAGCAACGGTGGCGTATAAGTTATCGATGGTGATACCCTTTTTGTTTTCGCTGTACCTGTATCATGAAAAAGCTACGATATTGAAGTTTGCAGGCGTAGCGCTGGCCCTGCTGGCGGTTTGGTTCACCACCCGGCCTGCGGCAGGAAATAGGAAAGACAAAAAAGTATCGTGGCTCATCTGGGCTATGCCGCTGTTGTTATTTGTAGGCAGCGGCCTGCTCGATACTATGATAAAATATGTTGAACAGGCATTTATCAACCCGGCTAACCAGAACGCTTACCTGATCACCGCTTTTTGTGTGGCTGCTTCGGTAGGCTGGCTTATTTTGTTTTATCTGTTTGCTACCGGGCGGCAAAAAATGTCTGGCAGGGCAGTCCTGGCAGGTATCGGGATCGGGGTGCCGAATTATTTTTCCATCTGGACTTTGCTGGGCGCCTTAAAAGGCTATTCCGGCAACAGCTCGGCCATTATTCCCATCAATAACATGGGCATTGTGCTGCTTACGGCTTTAGTAGCCTGGTTGATCTTTAAAGAAAAGTTGTCAGCCACCAACTGGCTGGGAATTGCCTTATCACTGGGTGCAATTGCGTTGATCGCTTATGGATGACCCGTCCATTTTTCAATAACATTTAATTATGACCGACCTCGAATTCTTTTACACCATAGAAAAATCAACCTCCGCAGAATTTAAAGACCGTGGCAGTAAGTTTATTGCCTATACTTACCCGATACAGTCGGTAGAGGAATTTAAAAAGTGTATGGAAGCCATCAAGAAAGAACACCCCAAGGCTACCCATCACTGTTTTGCCTATCGCATAGGGCTTGATAATAATACATACCGCGTTAGCGATGATGGCGAACCATCAGGCACCGCCGGTAAACCCATCCTGGGCCAAATAGACAGTAAAAAACTTACCAACGTGCTGGTAGTGGTAGTGCGTTATTTCGGCGGCACTTTGCTGGGGGTACCCGGATTGATCAACGCCTACAAATCAGCCGCTTCCCTGGCCCTGCAGGTAACGCCCATTGTTCAAAAACCCATTGAAGTGGCCTATACCCTCCAGTTCGATTATACGCAAATGAACGAAGTGATGATGCAGGTAAAACAACTGAACTGCACGGTATTGGAAAAAGATATGAACCTGTTTTGCCACCTGGTGATCGGCATATCCAAGGGCCGGCTTAACGAAGCTATATATAAGTTCAAAGAAATGCGCGGAGTGGAAATTGTGGAGAAGAATTTGTAGTATCTTTCTCCTAACTGAGGTCTGAAAGCGTATGAAACGGTTTATTACGGTAATAATCCTGTCCCTCGTATTGATTCAAGCCTGTAAACCAGGTAAAGGGCCCTGGGGCAAAAACAAGTCAACAGATACCTTATCGGTACACGCCGTTCCTTACGAGGTGCTGTTAAGCAAGGCTATGGACAGCGCCGAGGAGATCGCCTTTTTCCGGGATTACTGCATTCGGAAACTGGACAGTCATAAAGCGGAAAACCAGTTTTACACCCTGGCCGTTTTTGAAGGCGACACCAACCGCATCCAATTCTACAAAGGAAATATCTGCACCGATCAAAAGCAACATGCATTAGTGGGGTTTGAAGAAAGGAACCTGTTCTTCTTTTTTATAAAAGACAACAACTGGCAGCTGCGTCAGGTAATGAACGGGTTTGGAAAGATCAGGGACAGCGCGATTCAGTTCTGCGATATAAACTTCGATGGCTTTAAAGATGTATCAATTACCTGGAACTATTCTGCAGGCATCTGTAACTGCTCTTCGCCTGGCTGCCACGACGTGTATTTGTACAACAACGAGGAAGACAGACTGGAACATTTGCCCGAGATAAGATCATACTATGATTTTGGCTTGTCCACCGGGGAAAAGTCGATCTATCTGGGTGAACATTGCAAAGGCTTTTATGGCAAGTACACCTGGCAAAATGGGAAACTGCAGATCCAGGAAGAATACGCCAGCAACCAATGGAGTGAGGCGGATACCTGCAACTGGCACCTGGAACACTTTATTTATTGCGATGGCGAGCGTGTTCCGGCCTATACCATACCTAATTTACCTTTGCCTGAAAAGTGGCAACAGGTGTTTGGATGGAATGAATAACTTAAAAACCTACAAACGGAACCTGTCACTCACCACAAGCTCTTTACTACCCGCCTCATACTTATAAAACCCTTCACCACTCTTCACACCTAAATAACCCGCCGTAACCATATTCGTGAGTAATGGGCAGGGCGCATATTTCGGGTTGCCGAAACCTTCGAACAACACATTCAAAATGGCATGACAGGTATCCAATCCAATAAAATCGGCCAGCTGTAAGGGACCCATGGGGTGGGCCATACCCAGCTTCATGATGGTATCAATTTCATTTACGCCGGCGATGCCTTCGTATAGACTGTAGATTGCCTCATTGATCATGGGCATCAAAATCCGGTTGGCAATAAAACCGGGATAATCGTTCACCACACAGGGAACTTTACCCAGTTGTTTGCTCAGCGCAACAATGCTGTCGGTAACGTTTTTGGAAGTGGCGTAGCCATTAATGATCTCTACCAGCTTCATCACCGGTACGGGATTCATAAAGTGCATCCCGATCACCTGGGACGCGCGTTTGGTAACGGCGGCAATGCGGGTGATGGAAATAGAAGAAGTATTGGTAGCCAGTAATGCATGGCCGGGGGCCAGGTTATCGAGTTGTTTAAAGATATTCAGTTTAAGATCTATGTTTTCCGTAGCAGCTTCCACCACCAGCTGGGCTTCTTTAACCCCCTGGGCCATATCGGTAAATGTAGTGAGGTTGGCCAGGGCATTCTTTTTCTGCTCTTCGGTGGCGGCGCCTTTGGCTATCTGGCGGTCGAAGTTCTTTTGAATGGTCTGTAGGGCTTTATCCAGCTGACCGGCATTTACATCTATCAGGTTTACGGCAAAACCATTTTGTGCAAAAACATGCGCAATGCCATTTCCCATGGTGCCGGCGCCAATAACTGCTATATTTTTCAAATCCATATGGTAAGTTAATGAGGCGCTAATATACTAACGAGTGTTAATATAGAAAAGACAATGTTGAAAAGGCAGTAGGCAGTGGGCACCAGGCAGTGGTGGGAAAGGGCAAAGGGCAGAGAATCGACGCGGCAATCGACAAAACAGCCTATCCGCCTTTGGCGGAAACGAATGCATTTTGGCCGGTCAACGCGTAACTGGTAACCGGCGACCGGAAACCCAGGAATTCAATAACCTACGAATCTAATAACGTAAAACTTAGAACCAGGTAGGCAGAACATTAATCCACAACCCTTATCAACGCTATCAACTCCGTCAACCCTATCAACGTGTCAACTTGTTAACTCGTCAACTGGTCAACTGGTCAACCAACTCAATTCTGATTCTTAAAATCCCCCCGCTTCCATGCCTGAATAAACTCAGCCCAGGCTGCGGGATTGAAGATGTTTTGAGGCGGGGACTGTCCGTTATAATAATACCGTTGCGCATTGTTCCGTAAAAACATGTTGGAACTTTCCCGGCCATCGCGGGGAAGTGTGCGGGCCAGTACCCGGCGTTTTGATTCATCGTTATTCTTACGGGCAATTTCCAGATCGTCGTCTGGAATGTCAACATTTACAAAATCGCGTTCAAACTGTTCTTTGGTGGGGCGTGGTTTAATGATGGTGGCTGGCAGGTAAACCGTATCGGTAACCATCAATTGCAGCAAACTGAATTGATTGCCTTCAAGTTCGCGCGGAATGGTGGCCAGTTTGGGTTTATAGCCGATAGACGTAAACTCCACGATATCGCCCTTCATCACCACGATACTGAAAACCCCCTGTTCATTTGTAATGGTACCCCGGTTCTGTCCCTTAATCATAACAGTAACGGAAGGAATGGCCCTGAGACTGTCGGCCGTCATTACAACGCCATATAATTGCACTACGGAGTCTTTCAGCTTTTCAAACTGAGCTTTAGAGGCAAAAGGGATGGCAATCGCCAGGGAAATCAGAAAAAGTAAACGTCTTTTCATGCCCGTCAAATATATACATAATGGCTAAAATACTTCAACAAAATACTCCTGCCAATGGTTAATTTTGCAGCAAATAAATCTTTTTAACAAAACTCTTAGATGAATGACCCCTGACAAAGTTTTAGACGCATTGAGGAACGTTCAGGAACCGGATTTAGGACAGGATATTGTTACGATTAACATGTTTTAATATATTTTGTTTTTGGGTATTTTAGTGTATTTGTGT
>NZ_JBJMLX010000279.1:0-24078 GCF_045805085.1 Niastella sp. | reverse complement strand
GCAGGAGCTTTTAAATGTATTTATTTCAACGGAAGGGAGTGATAATATCTACTTATACATCCTGCTGATCTTTTTTGCAGTGCAGTCTATGTTTTTGTTGGGCTCGGTATATTTTGTAAAGAATCAATATATAAAGACATTGGTTTCTGGCCTCATCGTGTTTTTGTTCATGGTTTTCTTTATACATAAAGTAATGGGTTCGTTTATGCCTGATGGCAGTTTCTTTGAGCCATTTACCGTTTATCGGGTCTGGAACTCCAGTCAGGGGGAAGTGATGATACAATTACCGGAATGGCTCAGTTCTATATTGCTTTTTCTTACCAAGTATGCGCTTGCGCCGAGTTTATGGGTGGTTGCTTATTTCAGATTGAAAGAAAAAGAAGTTTAACGCTAAAATTAAAATGATATGCAATTCAGAGAATCGCAAGCTATATACTTACAGATTGCGGATTATGTGTGTGAGAAGATCCTGCTAAAAGAATGGAAGGTGGAGGAGCGTATTCCATCCGTTCGGGAACTGGCCGTGCAGTTGGAGGTGAACCCTAATACTGTAATGCGCACCTATGAATTTTTGCAGCAACAGGAGATCATTCACAACCAGCGGGGCATTGGGTATTTTGTATCGCCCACTGCAATAAAAAATGCGCAATCCTACCGAAAAAATGACTTCGTTGAAAAAGACCTTCCGCAGGTTTTTCGTACGATGTTTCTGCTGGGGATGGACCCCGATGAGTTAAAACCCCGGTTCGAAAAATTCAAGAAACAACATTTTGCTTAACACAATCAAGAGCTGATAATGAAAACAAGCAATAAATTATTATTAGGCATTTTTCTTACCATCATAATATTAATAACAACTGTTCAGCTGATGGTATATGCCAAATATAAACGTGGTGAATACACCGCTTTTAAAAGAGAACAGTTTGTTCCAATGACCAGTTTGCCGGTACCTGCTGCACGGTTTGTTTCACTAAAGGGGATGGGAAGTTGTGCAATAAAGCCTTCCACTACGCTCAGGTTGGAAATTCAAAAGGATAATTCCAGTTTCATAAAATACCATGTGGTAAATGATACGCTGGTTATTACCGGTAATTCAAATGATCCTGATGGAAGCCGGAATAATAGCTTGGTGAACATTTACCTGCCAGCCTCCGTGCAACTCAAAGGCGCTGATTGTACTTTCAGAATATGGGGAGCCGATGATTCAACCTCGGCGCCGTCATATAATATAAGCATAAAGAATTCCTACCTGTTCATCAATTTCAGTGGCGCCGATAATGCTGCAGTATATTTTAATCAGTTAAACCTCAATAGTGTAAGTTCGGCGATTGATCTGAATAACCATGCGGTTTTAAATGACCTGAACTTACAATTTGCCGATTCAAGGCTCAATGATCAAAGGGCAACCATCAGAAAACTGACAATGGGATCTGATAATACCTCTACAATTGACCTGTCTGGTAAAAATGTTAATGCCTTAAAATAAAATTTATGCAACACTTACTGTTGGCGCTATCTATTATTACGCTCACGTTCATTGCTGGCAATGGCCGTGATAAAACCTCTCTTGAAAATAACAAGGTGAGCATGAAGATGGAGAAGCCAGCAATAAGTAATGCTGATAGTGAATTACCTGCCGATAAACCTTCTGTCTTTTTTTCAAGGTTCGAGATGTTTGTTTATTAAGGATGCGGGCATAGCTTTGTAGAACAAAAATACCGGCAGTATTACTTGCTTAAAGTAACCCTGCCGGTATTTTCTTTAAAATGTTGTACTGCTACCTAACCAGGCCATCATACCCATGCCGGTTTCAATAGCGTTTTCATCTATGTTGAAGGTGGGTGTATGCACCCCTGATGTAATACCTTTAGCTACGTTCATTACACCTAACCGGTAAAAGCAACCGGGGATGTGCGTGGTGTAATATCCAAAGTCTTCTGCGCCCATGCGCACTTCAGTAGTTTCCACCTGTTCTTTTCCCATGTATTGTTGGGCCAGTGAGCGGGCAATGCTGTTCAGTTCTTCATTGTTATAAACAGTTGGGTAACCTACATCTATATGCAGATCAATTTCTGCACCCATACTGTGCACCAATTCGGTAGCCTGTTTGCGAATAAGCTCATGTGCCTTAAAGCGCCATTCTTCATCCAGGGCCCTGAAGGTGCCCATCAACTTCACTTCGCTGGGAATTACGTTGGTGGTATGTCCGCCCTGGATAGAACAGATCGACAACACCGAAGGTGATAACGGGTTCCTGTTTCGGCTGATGATCTGTTGCAGACTAACAATAAGATAAGAAGCCACTAGTATGGTATCAACGGTTAAATGCGGCGCAGCCGCATGTCCGCCCTTACCCTTGATGGTGATGTATATTTCATCGGCGCTGGCCATTACCTGTCCGCCGCGAAAGCTCAGTTTGCCAATTTCCAGTTGTGGATGTACATGCAATCCGTATATGCCTTGTGGCCTGGGATTTTCCAACACGCCTTCTTTAATAAGGATACTGGCGCCACCGGGGTTTCTTTCTTCACCAGGTTGAAAGATCAGTTTTACGGTTCCTTCCCATTCCTCTTTTAACTCCTGTAGAATTTTGGCGGCCCCCAGTAAACAGGTGGTATGCACATCGTGCCCGCAGGCATGCATCACACCATCGTTCTTTGATTTATAAGGAACATCATTTTGTTCGGTTATAGGGAGCGCATCCATATCGGCCCGCAGTGCAATCACTTTCTTTTCAGGATTCTTTCCTTTTATTAAACCCACCACACCGGTTCCGGCCATAACGGTAAAGGGGATGCCAAATTCAGTTAATTTATGTTGAACGAAACGCGAGGTTTCGAATTCCTGGTAACTTAATTCAGGATGTGCATGTAAATGATGGCGAATATCTATAAACTCAGCAGCATATGTTTTTGCCAGGCTTTGGATCTTCTTCTGTAAAATGCTCATGGTCACAAAGATAGTAGGAAAGTCCTTAAAACCCGCTACAACGAACCCGACTTATCCGGGTTCACCTCAATAACATCGCGGATGATATATACTCCTGAAGGAAAGTAGCGCTGAATGGCTGATAAATAGGGTTCTGCCTCTTCACGGCTTTTAAAATCGCCCACCTTCAGTTTCATGTAGGGAGATTGCCACTGGAGGTATGCTTTCAGTTCTGGAAATTCCTGGTATATTTTAGTCTTTGCAGTGGTCGCTTTATTCCGGTCGTTGGTGCTGATCACCAGTATCCGAAACCCCTGCACATAGCGGCGGGCATCGCGGGTGGTCAATTCATTGATCTGGATCTGCTTTTTTTCCAGCATATCAATCCGTGGATCTTTATGCACCACAACGGAATTGCTATCTGTTTGGGCAACCAGGGTATGGGACAGGATCAATAAAACACAACTGATAATGTACTTCATGCGAAATATATTTTTTTAAGCCACATAAATAAAGCTGGTACTGAATTGATGCCATGGATCTTATGCGGCTTCTACCAATTTAAATGCAAAATCTTCGCCAAAGATAATTCAATGGGCTGCCAGATGCAAGCAGAGTTCTTAATAGCCCGAGGTGCCATTTTGTGGCGCCCCGGTCACAATGGCTACCCCTGAGCTGGTTCCCAACCGGTTGGCTCCGGCTTTAATGTATTGTTCTGCCGCCTCATAGGTGCGTATCCCGCCGGAAGCCTTTATTTTAATAGTAGACGGCAGGTGCGCCCACATCAGTTGCACAGCCTCCATGGTGGCGCCTTTTTCGGCATAGCCGGTACTGGTTTTTAAAAAATCCACCCCGGTTTTGGCATATATTTCACAACATGTAATGATCTCTTCATCAGTTAATATCCCGCTTTCGATGATCACTTTAACCAGTCTGTTCTGGGCATGGGCTGCTTCAACAATGGCCTCCATTTCCAGCTCCAGGTATTGCCAGGCCTTGCTTTTAAGTGCTACCAGGTTAATCACCACATCCAGTTCATCGGCGCCGTCCTGAATAGCCTGCTGGGCTTCGGCCTGTTTGGCACGGGCAACAGAATAACCAAAGGGAAAGCCTATGACCGTAGCCGTTTTTACCCCACTGTTAACCAAAATTCCCCTGGCGTTCTTTACCAGTGGTGGCGGCACACACACTGCATAAAAGTTATATTGGATCGCTTCTTCGCATAGCTTTTTAAGTTCATGTATGGTAGTTGCAGGTTTTAGCAGGGTGTGATCGATATATTGCGCGATGTTCATGTAATTTATTAACCGGTTAAAAACTTTTTAACCCGACTAAATTAGTTCATTTAACTAAATTCGATCCCTGTTCCCGAATTAAATCAAAAACCAAAAGCACATGAGAAAGTACTGTTTCTTTCCGCCAGGGAGGATCTTTTTCCTGGTGGGCCTGATGTTCATATTGCATTCAACTGCCATGGCACAGGTAACCTTTCCGGTAAATGGCGTTGCGGATCCCAAAGTAAAATGTTTTGCATTTACTAATGCCACCATTGTAAAGGATGTTCAAACCACGCTCACCAATGCCACACTGGTCATTCGGGAGGGAAAAATTGTATCTGTTGGTACATCGGTAACCATTCCGAAAGATGCGGTGGTGGTCAATTGCAGCGGTAAATTTATTTACCCTTCCTTTATCGACATTTATAGCGATTATGGCGTGGCCGTTCCGCAACGGCAGAGTGCGCCATTCGATTTTCGCGCTCCGGCGCAACTTACTTCCAATACCAAGGGTGTATTTGGCTGGAACCAGGCGATCAGAAGCGAGATCGACGCTGCCAGATTATTTACTACCGATGACGCGAAAGCAGATCCTTTGCGCAGCATTGGCTTTGGCACCGTGCTCACCCACCAGAAGGATGGTATTGCCCGTGGCACCGGTGCACTGGTAACCCTCGCCAGTGAAAAGGAGAACCTGGTCATGCTGAAAGAAAAAGCATCGGCGAATTATTCATTCAGCAAAGGTACTTCTACCCAAAGCTATCCTTCTTCCATGATGGGGACTATTGCTTTACTACGCCAGACTTACCTCGATGCGCAGTGGTATAAAAGCAATCCGGCTGCTGAAGGCGTTAACCTGTCGCTGAAATCCTGGAACGACATTCAATCGTTACCGCAAATATTCGATGCGGGGGATAAATGGAACGATCTGCGCGCCGATCGTATTGGCGATGAATTCGGCATTCAATACATCATTAAAGGCGGTGGTAACGAATACCAACGCATAAAAGACATTGCTGCTACAAAAGCAACATATATTCTGTCATTGAATTTTCCGCAGGCAATGGATGTGGAAGACCCCAATGAAGCGCGGTTTGTTTCCCTGGGCGATATGAAGCACTGGGAGCTGGCGCCTTCCAACCCGGCAGCGTTGGAAAAAGCAGCTATCCCATTTTGTTTAACTGCTACGGAACTAAAAGACACCAAACAGTTCCTGACCAATTTGCGCAAAGCATTTGAGTATGGGTTAAGTGAAACCAAAGCACTGGAAGCCCTTACCAAAACCCCTGCTACCGTATTAGGGGTGTATGATAAAGTGGGAAGCCTCGATGCCGGTAAAATAGCCGGCTTTTTAATCACCACCGGTGAAGTGTTCAAAGAAAAAACGGTGATCCTGCAAAACTGGGTGCAGGGCGAACGATACAATGTAAAAGATGAGAACTGGTCGTCTATTGCCGGACAATATACCATACAGGTAAGATCGGCCGGTGGTAACAACAGTTATACACTGGATGTAAAAAGCACTACCGATGCCAGCATTATTGCCAAAGACACCATCAAGGCTAAATTCAATTTTGATGGCAAACTGGTGACCATCAGCTTTGCTGCCGAGAAAAAACCACGGGCTGCCAACATTCGGTTGGGCGGTACGGTAAATGGCGATGTGTGGAATGGAAATGGGGTAGATGCAGAAGGGAATTCCGTATTGTGGTCGGCCAGTTATGCAAAAGCAGGCACACCTGCTCCTGATACCAGTAAGAAAAAGCCGCTGGGAATGCTGGGCAAAGTGGTGTATCCGTTCGACGGTTATGGCTGGGATTCCCTGCCACAAACTGAAACTATTTTAATTAAGAACGGCACCGTTTGGACCAATGAAAAAGAAGGCCGGTTAGAGAATACCGATGTATTGATAAAGAACGGGAAGATCGCACAGATCGGTAAGAACCTGTCGGAACCCGGCGCCAAAGTAATTGATGCTTCCGGCAAGTTTGTTACTCCGGGTATTATCGATGAACACTCACACATTGCGGCCGCTTCTATTAACGAAGGCGCGCAGTCAGTGACTTCAGAAGTGCGTATTGCCGATAACCTGAACCCGGAAGACATAAATATCTATCGCCAGTTGAGCGGAGGTGTTACTTCTTCTCACATCCTGCATGGCTCAGCCAATACCATCGGCGGACAAACCCAATTGATAAAACTACGTTGGGGCGCCAATGATGAAGAGCTGAAATTCAAAGGCGCTGATCCCTTCATCAAATTTGCACTGGGTGAAAATGTAAAACGCACTACCTCGCAAAACAACAACCGCTTTCCCGATACCCGTATGGGTGTTGAAGAAGTGTTGATGGATGCCTTTACCCGTGCCTGCGAATATGAAAAAGGTTGTAAGGAATCGGCGGATGCTGCGGCGCCTAAAAAGAAAGGAGCTACAACAACTACTGCACCCGTACGCCGCGACCTGGAGCTGGAAGCCCTGGTTGAGATCATGAATAAAAAGCGGTTTATTACCTGTCACTCCTATGTACAAAGTGAGATCACGGCTACCATGCGAGTGGCTGAGCGTTTCAACTTCCGCGTGAATACGTTCACCCATATTCTGGAAGGTTATAAAGTAGCCGATAAAATGAAAGCGCATGGCGCCAATGCTTCCACTTTCAGCGATTGGTGGGCTTATAAAACCGAAGTACAGGATGCCATTCCTTACAATGCCACATTAATGCAAAAGGTAGGGCTGAATGTTTGTATAAATTCAGACGATGCAGAAATGGCGCGCCGCCTGAACCAGGAAGCCGCCAAAAGCGTAAAATATGGCGGCATGTCGGAAGAGGATGCCTTCAAAATGGTAACGCTGAACCCGGCCAAAGCCCTGCATGTTGAAGAAAAAGTAGGCAGTTTAAAACCGGGCAAGGATGCCGATGTGGTGGTATGGAGCGATAACCCGCTGAGCATTTATGCAAAGGCCGAGCAAACGATCGTGGATGGCATTGTTTATTTTGACCGCACCCGCGACCAGGAACTGCGTAAAAAGATCGCCACCGAAAGAAACCGCCTCGTTCAAAAAATGCTGAGTGAAAAAAGAAGTGGTGGCCCGGTTCAACCGGCAACCCCCAGTTACCAGGTAATACTAAGCTGTGGCGATCATGATCACCACGATGGATTGATCACCGTTGATGTGGATGAAAACGAAGCTAACGCTAATTAAAACATGCAAACAATGAAGAAGCTAATCATATTCATACACTGCCTGGCGTTGCTGATATCGGTTCAGGCGCAGGAAGATGTGTATCCGGCCAAACCTTATGCCGGGAAATTATTTATCACTAACGGTACCATACACGTGGGTAACGGCCAGGTTATCGAAAACGGTACCATTGAAGTGGATAATGGAAAAATTGTCCGGGTAGGGGCCAATATCACTGTACCTGCCGATGCCAAAGTTGTAGATGCAAAAGGAAAGCAGGTATATCCCGGACTGATACTTCCGGTTACTGATCTGGGCCTGAAAGAAATTGGCAGCGGGGTACGGGGCTCCAACGACTTTAGCGAACTGGGTGAATACAACAACAGCATCCGTTCCATAGTGGCCTACAATACCGATTCAAAGATCATCAATACGCTAAAAGCAAATGGTATTTTGCTGGCTGGCGTTACACCACAAGGCGGCGTTATCAGCGGATCTTCTTCCGTTGTACAGCTGGATGCCTGGAACTGGGAAGATGCGGCTTATAAAATGGATAATGGCATTCACCTGAACATGCCCACCTTTGTCAGTCACCCCAACCGGTTTGCAGCTTTTGCGGGCATACCACAATCACACACCGATCCTACAAAAGAGGCGCTGAAAAGTATTGATGAGATCAAAGACCTGTTTCGCCAGGCAAAAGCCTACCTGCAGGAAGCTTCTCATAAAGAATCCAATTTAAAGTTTGAAGCGTTGAAAGGGCTGTTCAATAAAAGCCAAAAGCTGTTTGTTCATGCCGACCAGGTAAAGCAAATGCTGATCGCCATTGATTTTGTAAAAGAGTTCGGGTTTGATGTAGTGCTTGTTGGCGCCAGTGAAAGCTTTCAAATTGCCGAACTGCTGAAGCAAAACAATATTGCGGTGGTGCTGTCTGATGAACATGCATTGCCGGCCGCTGAAGACGATGACATTGATCAGCCTTTTAAAACACCCGCCATGCTGCAAAAGGCCGGGGTGCTGTTTGCATTGAACGATGAACATGCCGAAAGCCGGTATCGCAACCTGGCTTTCAATGCCGGTACGTCTGCAGCCTATGGTTTAACCAAAGAGCAGGCATTACAGGCTATAACCTTGAACTCAGCTAAGATCCTGGGTGTTGATGATAAAACAGGGTCACTGGAAGCAGGTAAAGATGCAAACATTGTAGTGAGCGATGGCGACATCCTCGACATGCGCACCAGCATTATTCAACATGCTTTTATCCAGGGGCGGGAGGTGAGTTTGGAGAACAAGCAAAAGCAGCTGTACGAGCGCTATAAGTATAAATATGAGTTGAAGTAATTTGTAGTATTTAATATTATAGGGAGTGTCCCGATAGCTATCGGGACACTCCCTTTTTTATTGATATAAATCAATAATCTATTTTACTGACGGAGATCAGCTTTTTTATATTCAATGCGGTCGTAATGTGAAGTATATTCAGGCGTACACTTCTCTTTAACTCTAACTGCTTGTATATGAAAAAAATGTTGGTACTGTTGGGTATCGCTGTGTCCGCAACCGTATTATTGGTTTTCTGTAACGCCCCTGCTGCTGAAGAACATGTTGTTAAGGCCAGTACGGAAACTATTTCACCCGACAGTATGGTAAAACGAGGCGCCTACCTGGTAAGTATTATGGGCTGTAACGATTGTCATTCCCCCAAGAAAATGGGGCCTCAAGGACCGTATCCTGATCCTGACAGACTGTTATCAGGCCATCCGGCTGATGTACCGGTGGCCAAATTTGATGCAGGTACCGCAAAAAACTGGATCCTGTTTAACCAGATGCTGACCAATTATGTGGGGCCCTGGGGTATCTCTTATTCTGCCAACATTTCTTCTGATGCTACCGGTATTGGTAACTGGACCGAAAAGCAATTCTTTAAAGCAATGCGGGAAGGGAAGTACCTGGGTTTGGATAGCACCCGCTCCTTATTGCCACCCATGCCCTGGCAGGAATTCAAAAATGCAAACGACGATGATCTGAAGGCCATTTTCGCCTTCCTGAAATCTACCAAACCGGTTAAGAATGTAGTACCAGAGGCAAAGATCAATATGCATTAGTCTTTGGCAATAATCCTGTATCTTCCGTATAAAGAACACAATCCTTTATGCATACAGGATCATTCATCCGCTGCTGTCTGTTTTGTATGGCAGTAACTACTATTGCTGCCTGCCACAACACCAATAAAGTTCAGTCTGGTAAAACAGGCTGGGTAAAATTATTTAATGGCCGCGATCTCAACGATTGGGTGGTAAAGATCAACCATCATGAAGTGGGGGATAATTTCGGTAATACATTCCGGGTAGAAGATGGGATGATAAAGGTGCGCTATGATCAGTATGGCGCGTATAACGAACAGTTCGGTCACCTGTATTATAAAACACCTTTCTCGTATTACCACCTGGTGGTGGAATACCGGTTCACTGGCGAATGGAAGAAAGATGCCCCTGATTATACGTTACTCAACAGTGGTATCATGTTCCATTCGCAGGACCCGCATACCATGCCCAAAGAACAGAACTGGCCCATCTCAATCGAATTTCAATTGTTAGGTGGTTTGGGCGATGGCAAACCGCGACCTACCGGCAATATGTGTTCGCCCGTGCTGAATACCCGGCATTGCATCAATTCTACTTCCAAAACTTATGATGGCGATCAGTGGGTGCGGGCCGAACTGATTGTGCTGGGCGATTCGCTTATTACGCATATCATTAATGGCGATACGGTAATGCGCTATTCAAAACCGCAGATAGGGGGTGGGGTGGTTGAAAACTATGACCCCAAGATCAAGCAGGATGGCAAGATCCTGTCTTCAGGTTTTATTGCACTGCAAAGCGAAGGTCAGCCGGTTGATTTTAGGAAAGTGGAGATTAAGGAGTTGAGATAGGTTGACTAGTTGATGTTAACCAGTTGATCACTTGACGAGTTAACCAGTTGACAAGTTAACTTGTTAACGTGGGAGAAGAAGGTCACGAGTAATAAAGAGGGAGGTTGATAGGCCTTCTGCCTTCTTCACGAATTCAACAACCTAAACGGTCTTAATCTGGGGATCCACCTCGGCACATGTTTCTTATACTTCAAATAATCACTGCCGAAGCGTTGCAGCATACTGCGTTCTTCCACAAAAATAAAATACAGCGTATTAATGATAAAGAAGGCAACTGCCCAGGCCAGTACACTGGTTGAATACAGCATCAGTCCTTCACCTGTTATCATAAAGAATACGCCTGAGATCATGGGATTGCGGCAATAGCGATAAGGGCCTTCTATAATCAGTTTTTTAGTTGGCTCCCACGGGGCCAGTGTTCCCTGCCCGAGCATTTTAAAAAGAAAGACCGTATACACAAACAATGCGGAACCACCCACTGCTATTAACCAACCGATCAGTTTGGTGGTTAACGAATGCGGGATGAATGGGTCTCTGCTGTCATAGAGCAGGTAGGGGATAACAAATGTTACCGTGAAGGGCATTAAAAGAATATCACGTAAGTGTTTCCAGTTTGATGGCGACTCCATATGTCAAATAAATTTTAAGCTTTATAGGCAAATGCTACTCTGTAAAATTCATATCCCTTTTCAGGGCGATTGGGCAAGTATCTATTGCGGTAATCAGCTGCTCCGGAGTCTTCAAGTAGTACGAAATTATATTGTTGCAGGTAGGCGGATAATTTTTCAGGACTGAAACCGAATGTCCAGCGTTCTTCAAGGGCATCCAGGTCTTTCAACAGTTTTTGGGCGCCAAAAAAAGTTTCAGGCGCGTCCAGTACCTGTTGATGTACATAGGTAAAGATAATGTAGGAACCAATGGCAAACTGACTGGCAAAAGCAAATGTATGATCGATCGCCTTTGCATCGAGATAATTGGTTACGCCTTCCCAGATGATGGTGGTAGGAATGGAAAAATCCAGCTTTTCCCTTACCGCCAGTTCCTGCAGGCTTTCTTTGTTAAAGTCTGTTTGCCAGTAGTGGATATGGTTTGGCAGATGGCCCAGTGTTTTTTTCAGGATGGAGGTTTTTTTCCGGGCGGTATTGGGGTGGTCTATTTCAATAACAGGAATGTTTGATAAATAATCAAGGCGAAGCGCACGGGTATCGAAACCGGCGCCCAATATTATTACCTGTTGAATGTTATGTTGAACGGTTTGTTGTAACAGATCGTCGATATACCGGGTGCGGGCAATGCCGGAAGTTAAAGCGCCTGGTATTTTTTTGTGAATGGTGTTTTGAACGTAATTGCGAACGAATGAAAGAAAGGAAAGGCGCGCAGCCCAGTTTAATTTCCCATCTAAAAACGATACGGCATACGGATCAATAAAGAGCCGTTTATTCGCAGGTTGAGTTGATTCAAGTGCCCGGAATAAAGCCATGTATTGCGCTGTTTGGCTTGCCTTATCTGCTTTCATACATCGCTATGCATTTGAAAAACTAAAATACACCGTTTAGCTGGAAGTTGATGAGCCTGAACAGGAAATTTACCACTAAGTAGTAGCGGTTTTTTGCATGGTTTGAACCCTGATTTTTACTACTACTGGTAACTATTTGATAGCAACCGGGTTAAGCTGCTTTTAAAAATCAAAAAAGCATCCCGGTAATCGGAATGCTTTTTTAAAAATATGACTTATTTGATCTTTCTCTTACAATCCTGCGCCATGGCAGTTCTTGAACTTTTTACCACTTCCGCAAGGACAGGGATCGTTACGGCCAACCTTGGGGCCTACGCGAACCGGTTCATGCTTTATGGGTTCATCACTGAACTGGTCATTTTCATTCGCTGCATAATCTTCACCACGGGCATCAATTTCTTCTTTATTAGCGCGCATGCGGCTCATATCGGTCTTTTGTTCATGACCTTCACGGATCTGCTGAGGATTTTGTTGTTCAACAGGTATACCTGCATGGCATAAGAAGCTGATGATATCTTTGTTTACATCACTGTCCATTTGTTTGAACTGATCGTAAGCA
This sequence comes from Niastella sp., assembly GCF_045805085.1. NCBI lineage: Bacteria > Pseudomonadati > Bacteroidota > Chitinophagia > Chitinophagales > Chitinophagaceae > Niastella > Niastella sp. The sequence continues at coordinate 11,682 of NZ_JBJMLX010000279.1, read as the reverse complement.
GAGATCTTGTAAATGATCAGCGGGTCTTTTTGTTCCAGGTAAGCTGTTTGTACGCTTTGTTTCAGGTCATCCATCGCCCGCAGGTGCTCTTTCCAGGCCTCGTCAATAACAGCCAGCGTGATCTGTCTTTCCAGTGCGCTGATCAGCTCACGGCCATTTGTTTCAAGCGTTTTGTTAAGGCCGGCCAATACCTGTAAGCCTTTTTTGTTATCACTGAAAGGAACCACCACATTTTCAATATGGCTTCCTTGTTTGGTACGGATGTCCTGAAATACCGGTACTGCCTGCTTTTGCAGCTCTTCCGTTTTATGCTGATAACGGCCAACAGCTTCCTGGTATAATTTTTCAGCGAGGTCGTTGGCTTTGGATTTTTCAAATTCTTCCTGGGTAATGGCGCTGTCGATACCAAAGTTCACAATAGCTGCCAGCTTGAATCCTTCGTAATCGCTTTGCTCCTGGAATGAATTCACCAATCCTTCAGCAACAATATAGAAGGCATTATCGAGGTCAAGCGCCAGACGGTCGCCAAACAACGCGTGGCTACGTTTTTTGTAAACTACATTACGTTGTTTGTTCATTACGTCATCGTATTCGAGCAAACGCTTACGAATACCGAAGTTGTTTTCTTCAACTTTCTTTTGTGCGCGCTCGATGCTCTTAGTGATCATGCTGTGCTGGATCACTTCACCTTCTTTGTAACCAAAGCGGTCCATGATGCTGGCTATACGCTCACTACCAAACAAACGCATCAGGTCATCTTCGAGTGATACATAGAATTGAGTGGTACCGGGGTCGCCCTGACGGCCGGCACGACCACGCAACTGGCGGTCAACACGACGGCTTTCGTGACGTTCAGTACCAATGATGGCCAAACCACCTGCTTCTTTTACGCCGGGTCCGAGCTTAATGTCGGTACCACGACCGGCCATGTTGGTGGCAATGGTAACAGCCCCAGCCAAGCCGGCTTCCTGTACTACCTGTGCCTCACGGGCGTGTTGTTTGGCGTTTAATACGTTGTGCGGGATCTTTTTACCGCTCAGCATCTTGCTCAGCAATTCACTCACTTCCACGTTGGTAGTACCAACCAGTACAGGCCGGCCAGCAGCGCGGAGATTTTCTATTTCGTCAATTACGGCCTTGTATTTTTCACGCTTGGTTTTGTAAACCAGGTCTTCCTGGTCTTTACGCACCGCAGCAACGTTTGTTGGAACGGTTACTACATCCAGTTTGTAAATATCCCAGAACTCAGCTGCTTCGGTTACCGCTGTACCCGTCATACCAGCCAGTTTGTGATACATCCGGAAGAAGTTCTGTAAGGTAATAGTAGCGTAGGTTTGAGTAGCAGCTTCGATCTTCACGTTTTCCTTGGCTTCAATGGCCTGGTGTAAACCATCGCTGTAACGGCGGCCATCGAGAATACGACCGGTTTGTTCATCTACGATCTTTACCTGACCATCCATTACTACGTATTCCACATCTTTATCGAACAACGTGTATGCTTTCAGCAGTTGTTGCACCGTGTGAATACGATCGGCCTTGATGGTATATTCATTAAGGATTGCTTCTTTGCGTTGCAGTTTTTCTTCCGGATCAATTTCGCTCTTATCAATTTCTGCCAGGTGAACGCCAATGTCAGGAAGCACGAAAAAATCCGGGTCTTCACCAGAACGGGTGATGGCCTGAATACCTTTATCGGTTAAATCAACAGAGTTGTTTTTTTCATCTATGTGAAAGAACAGCTCTTCATCAACAACCGGCATTTGTTTCTGCTGATCGGCCAGGTAATAGTTCTCTGCCTTTTGCAGTTTTACTCTTGTACCGGGTTCGCTCAGGAACTTGATAAGGGCGCTGTGTTTGGGCAAACCGCGAAAAGCGCGCATTAATGCCAAACCACCTGTTTTTGGATCGTCGTCACCACCTTCAAACAGCTTCTTAGCATCGATCAAATTCTTGTTCACTACCTGTCTTTGCATTTCAAACAGGTTGCGTACGCGATCGCGTAAAATATGGTATTGTTGATCTTCGCCACGAGGCACCGGGCCCGAAATGATCAAAGGGGTACGCGCATCATCGATCAATACGCTATCGACCTCATCCACCATGGCGAAATGGTGTTTGCGTTGCACCATTTCTTCAGGAGTGTGCACCATGTTATCGCGCAGATAATCGAAACCAAATTCGTTATTGGTTCCGTAAGTAATATCGGCCTGGTAGGCTTGTCTTCTTTCAGCACTGTTAGGTTGGTGTTTGTCTATGCAGTCAACGGTGAGACCCAGCCATTCGAAAATAGTTCCGTTCCACTCAGAGTCACGTCTTGCCAGATAGTCGTTCACGGTTACAATGTGAACACCTTCCCCAGCCAGTGCGTTCAGGTAAGCCGGCAGGGTAGAAACCAGGGTTTTACCTTCACCGGTTGCCATTTCTGAAATTTTACCCTGATGCAATACCGAACCACCGATCAGCTGCACATCATAGTGCACCATGTTCCAGGTGATGGTATTGCCACCGGCAGTCCAGCTGTTTTTGAAAATGGAATTATTGCCCTGTATGGTAACGTATTCTTTTTTTACACTCAGTTCGCGATCGAGGTCGGTTGCAGTGGCTACCATTTCAGGGTTTTCCTTGAAGCGGCGGGCTGTTTCCTTCACCACGGCGAATGCTTCGGGGTGAATTTCTTTCAGTACTTCCTCAATTTGCTTATCACGATCTTTTATCAGGGCGTCTACCTGTTGGTAAATAGCGTCCTTTCCTACGATATCGCTAAAAGGCATTTCTTCTGCCTGTTTATTTAAGCTGGCTATTTCACTGTCAATTTTTTCCAGGTGGGCTTTTATGCGTGTTTTGAATTCCTGGGTTTTATTGCGCAATTGATCGTTAGATAGCGACTGGTAAGCGGTAAAGTGTTTATTGATCTGGTCTACAACCGGACGAATTACATTAATGTCTTTCTCCGACTTGCTTCCCCCGAACATTTTTGACAGAAAACCTAACATGATATAGCGGTTAATTATTTTAAAAAATTACAAATTTAAAGCTGGTCAAAAAGAATGCTACACTTTGGTAGCGAGCCAATTTGACAGGGACGTCAAAGGTAAGAAAAAGCGGGCAGTTGACAGTGGTATATGTCAATGGTTTGCAGGCAATAGTCGGGTATTTTAAGCACCATTTCATTATATGGGGGAAATGGACCATGTAATTGGCCCTTATTACCTTTTGCAGGATACCAAGTTTGTTGGTTGTCAGTGTTTAAGGCTCATTTGCTACACCAGTTGGTACATTTTACCCGGCAGCGCCTGAACAATATTTTGCATTTCGAGGCTGAGTACGGCGGTGACCAGCGAACTCGTGCTAAGCCCGCATTTCAGATTTAATTCATCGATGTGTACCGGCTTTTTTTCGCTTAGCATGGCAACCAGGGCTTGTTCTTCGGCATTTAAATTGACAAAGAGCTCCTTTTGGGGCAGGGAATTTTTGCGTGGAGGTTCGTTCCAGCCAAGGGCTTCTGCCAATTCCTGTGCATTCGTGAGCAAAATTGCCTTATTGTTTTTAATAAGCGAGTTACAACCTGCACTTTTGGCATCGGCTACCCTCCCGGGATAGGCAAATACATCGCGGTTGTAGCCATTGGCCAGCTCGGCGGTGATCATGCTGCCGCCCTTTGTGCCGGTTTCAACGACTACTACGGCATCGCACATGCCGGCAACAATACGATTGCGGATGGGGAAATGGTGTTTTTCAGCGGTAATATCGCTGCAGAATTCTGTTATTAAGCCTCCGCCCTGTTGTATCATTTCTTTTGCCAGGTTGGTATGTTCTGTGGGATACAGGCAATCGAGGCCATGCGCCAGCACACCTACAGTAGGTGCATGATGTTTAAGCGCAGCCTTGTGGGCAATAGCATCGATGCCAAAAGCCAGCCCGCTTACAACAAGCGCATTATATTGGGCCAGTGTTTGCACCAGGTTTTCGGTGAGCTGTTTACCATAAGGCGAATTAATACGGGTGCCTATAACAGCTACTATACGTGGTGCATTAAGGTTTGCATTACCGCGGTAAAACAACATGGTGGGGGAATCGTAACAATGTAATAACCGTTGCGGGTATTCGAGGTGAGTAAGGAACAGCGGTTTTACTTTGTATTTCTCTATGAAATCGAGCTCTTTTTCAAGTTTGGCAAAATCCCTGAACTGTTTTATGTGCTGGGCGCGCACGGTTCCTATGCCTTCGGTTTTTTCGAGTTGGGTAATGCTTGCTTTGAATATAGCTTCGGCAGAATGAAATTGCTCAATGAGTAATTTGGCATGTACGCAGCCAATTTGAGGCACGTGTGTTAATGCCAGCTGGTATAGCAGATCGTTAATCATAGCAGGATCAATATGCAATAGGCAATTTGCAATACGCAAATCTAAACAAATTTAATCCTTCTTTTCGAGAATTATACAGTAATAAAAAGGCCTCAGTACAGTTCAATTTTGTACTGAGGCCAGTTAACTAGCTATAGATTGGTTATTACTTATTGACTAATAACCTGCAATTCGGTTCTTCTATTTTGTGCCCTGCCTGTTTCACTGGTATTATTTGCAACAGGTTGTGTAGCACCATAACCTTTAAAGGTGAGGCGTGCCTGTTCAATGCCTTTGCTTACCAGGTATTTCACTACAGCCTGCGCGCGGTTATTGGAGAGCGCCATATTATCGGCTGCCTTGCCAACATTATCAGTGTGACCGCTGATCTGTATTTTAAGGGTGGGGTTTTCTTTCATTAACTGGAAAATATTATCCAGTTCAATGGTTGATTCGGGTTTCAGATCAAACTTACCCGATTCAAAAAAGATATTCTTTAACACAACGCTCGCATTGGCTTCAATGGGTTGTAAAGGAATGTCGATGTTGTATGTACTATCAGGTGTTCTCTGGCTCAATGAAAAGTTTTCTGAGAAGAACAGGTACCCCCGGCGTTTTACATTGAACGCATAGTCTTTACCTACAGGTAAAGTAATCAGGTAATTACCTGTTGCATCGGTTTGCACCCGGCTTATTACATCGCGGGTGCCCAGGTCAGTTAGTTCAACCCCGGAAGGCAATCCTTTCAATGTTTTTTTGTCAAATACTTTTCCTTTTACCCACAACGTTCTGGCCGGGCGGGCATCTTCACGCAGTTCAAAAGAGTACAGGTCAAGACCACCGCGGGTATCGCTGCGGTCGCTGGTATAATAAGCGGTTTTACCATCGGCCGCTACTACCAGGCTGCCTTCGTTTTCAATGGTATTGATGGGATAGCCAAGATTTAAGGGTTTGCTCCAGCTCTTGCCCTGTTTTTTTGCCATGAACAGGTCGGTGCCGCCATAACCCAGGTGGCCACCCGACGTAAAATAAAGGGTTTGGTTATCGGCATGAATATAAGGCGCACTCTCATCGCCGATAGTATTTATTTCAGGCCCAAGGTTCTCAGGATCGCTCCAGCGGCCATTGGCCAGCTGGTGGGTTACATACAGGTCCTGGCCGCCGTAACCACCCGGGCGGCCGCTGGCAAAATACAGATCGCGTTTATCGGGCGACAGGCTGGGCGCCGATTCCCAGGACTCCGTATTGATGCGGTTGCCCATATTCTCGGGTTTGCTCCAACCCTGAGGGGTTAAGTAAGAAATATACAGATCGCAGCTGCCATAACCATAGGGGAAATTACAACCAGTGAATATGAGCCATTGACCATCCTGTGAAATATTCGACGCGCCTTCGTTCAGGTTCGAGTTGATGTCGCCAGGTAAAGGAACTGCTTTTGTCCAGTGACCGTTCACAAAATGAGATTCGTAAAACTCTTCATTGCCATTTACCCGGCGGGTAAAAATAAAATCCGCATCATCGATGGTAAATGTGGGAAAATACTCGAGCTGATCACTGTTGATGCTATCGCCCATATTCTGAGGCGCAAACTTGTAATTGCCTGCAGGGTGTTGGTTGCTGTAATCGATCGCAAACTGATAGGTTTTACGGCGGTAGTCAGCAGCCTTCTTGCTTTGCGCATTGATGTTAGGAACCGATAAAAACTCATCTATTGCCTTTAACGCTTTTTGAAATTCACCCACTCCGGCCAGGTTAATAGAGTAGGGCAGGTTGTATTCTTTAAACCAGCTGCTATCTATTCCCTTTGCTTTTTCGTAATTCTCGATGGCGTTTTGATATTTCTTCTGTTCAAAATACAAACCCGCAATAGATAAGTAAGCTTCCATGTAGCGGGGTTCTATTTTAATAGCATCCTGCAGGGTTTTAATACTTTCTGCATAATTGCCATTCATGGCGATGCCATAGGCTTTTTCAAAAAGGGCTTTCGCCTTTTTATTCACTTTATCAGGGTCATATTGTGCCTGCACTGCCGAACAGAAAAGCGTGGCGCAAATGGATATTGTAATTAATTTCTTAATCATCTGAAGTGTTTATCGTGAACGTGAAACGTCAACTATCATCAAAATCATTCCAATTTTGAAAATTAAAGATAAAAAATCACACCCTACCAGACGATAATTCCGGCCAAAAAGTATATAAAGAAAGCGTTATAAATGCCCATTAAGGCACATGAATATATTTGTGTAATTGAAGCGAGAACTCCCACCGCGGATTGTCCTTGATGTAGTCGATGATAAGCGGGGTTACAATCGCCGATTTACTCCATTCAGGTTGAAGGAATAATTTACAGGAAGGTGAAACAAGGGCGGCATATTTTTCAGCCCATTCAAAATCGCTTTTGTTAAAGATCACCACTTTCAATTCGTTGGCAAGAGGCAATATTTCAGGAAGCGGGGCTTTGAATTTCTTAGGCGATAAACAGATCCAGTCCCAGGAACCGCTAACCGGCCAGGCGCCGGAGGTTTCAATATTGGTGGCAAAGCCGGCAGCATGCAGGGCATCGGTCAGTGCATCGAGATTATGCATCAACGGTTCGCCCCCGGTAACGATGGCCATTCGGCCGGGAAATGCACTGGCGCCGGCAACAATGGCATCAATTGATTGCAGCGGGTGTTTGCCGGCTTCCCAACTGTCCTTAACATCGCACCACACGCAGCCCACATCACATCCGCCCAGGCGAACAAAATAAGCTGCTTTTCCCTGGTGATAGCCTTCGCCTTGCAAGGTGTAGAAGGCTTCCATTACAGGATATTGTATAGCGGGGTGAGTAGATACCATAGGTACAAAGTTACTTAATGCGCTCTTAGCACACCAGTATGTTATTATATAAGCGTTTTTCTAGTTCTTGTCTATGCAGGCCTTGTAAGTATTTTTCATCAGCGCGGCAATGGTCATAGGGCCAACACCGCCTGGCACCGGCGTTATCCAGGAGCATTTGGGCGAAACAGTATCGAACTGCACATCGCCTTTTAATGCATAGCCTCTTTTTTTAGTAGCATCGGCAACCCGGGTAATACCAACGTCAATTACTATAGCGCCATCCTTCACCATATCTGCCGTAACAAATTCAGGCTTGCCTAAGGCGGCCACAATAATATCGGCTTGCAGACACAGTTCTTTTAAATTTTTCGTGGCTGAATGGCAAATGGTAACCGTGCAATTACCAGGGTTGGTATTGGCGCTCAGCAGTATGCTCATGGGGCGGCCCACAATATTACTGCGGCCGATAACAACGGCATGTTTGCCTTTGGTATCTATTTTATAGTGTTCCAGCATCAGCATAATGCCGTGCGGGGTGGCGGGAATAAAAGTAGGAAGACCCTGCACCATTTTACCTACACTCACAGGATGAAAACCATCCACATCTTTTGACGGATCAATGGCGTTGATCACTTTTTCATCAGAAATATGTTTAGGCAAAGGCAATTGTACCAGAATACCATCCACATCGGGATTGTCGTTCAACTTTTCAATGGCTTCCAGTAATTTGTATTCGGTAATGTTGTCTTCGAGGCGAATGAGAGTAGAATGAAATCCGATCTCTTCACAGGTTCTTACTTTAGAACCAACATAGGTTTCACTGGCTCCATTGTTACCCACCAATACGGCGGCCAGATGCGGTACTTTTTTCCCTTCCGCTACCAATTGAGCCACTTTAATTTTCAATTCGTCCTTTGTTGCCTGCGATACAAGCTGCCCGTCTAAAATTTTCATGGCGCAAAGGTAAAGTACTGCGCCAAGTTGCCCTAACCTGAATAAAAAATTTGTTATATCAGCAATATTTAAATATGTTTATTGCCTGATTCTTAAAAGCTTGCTGTTTTGAGAAACCTGTTATTGCCATTATTTCTTATCCCTTGCCTGGTCTATGGCCAGTCAATACATTACTCACCGGGTACATTGTATACCGGTCTGGGCGCTTACAGCCATCAGTTTACCCAATCGTTTTCCTTCTTAGCCAATCAGGCTGCACTGGGTAATATTTCCAGAACAAGTGCGGGTGCTTATGCCGAACAAAAATATGGGTTGAAGGCGCTATCCCTGTATATGGCCACTGCCGCCACGCCGGTAAACCGGGGTGGGGTAGGCATTACCATGCAATATGCTGGGTTTAGCGATTTTAATGAAAGCCAGGTGGGGCTTGCCTATGGCAAGAACCTGGGGCGGGTAAACCTGGGCATCCAGTGTAATTATAATATGATGCACATCGCTGGGTATGGCAATGATGCCGCAATTGGGTTTGAAGTAGGCAGCCAATGGCAGGTTACATCATCCGTTGTTACCGGTTTTCACCTCATAAACCCGGTGGGTGGGCATTTTCGCAATCATAATGGAGAAAAGCTGGCCTCCGTGTATCAGTTTGGCGCCGGTTATGAAGTGTCTAAACAATTATTCCTGGGTGCGGAGCTTACCAAAGAAGAAAACCAGCCGGTAAATGTGCAGGCGGGTTTGCAATATGTGCTGGTGCCCGACAGGTTGTTTGTTCGCTCCGGTATTACTACCGCCACTACCTCACCATATATAGGAATGGGCTGGCAATGGAAAAATTGCCGGGCCGATGTTTGTGTACGGTATCACCCACAATTGGGGCTTTCACCGGGATTGCTGCTGCTATTTTATGGAAAACAAAAAACAGAACCGTGAAATGGTCCCTGGTCATATGGTTGGTTGCACAGGGAATGGTGGTGGCGGCACAGGAAAAACCAGCCACTCCGGTTAATGAACAACAACTCGAAATGCAGGCTGAGCGGGATGAAGGGATAACAGAAGATGACAGCCAATGGCAGCAGCTGGAGTATTTACAAAAGCATCCGCTGAATTTAAACGCCGCTACCGAAAATGACCTGAAAGATCTCCGCCTGTTGACCGATCTGCAGATCAGCAATTTTTTATTGTATCGTAATTTACTGGGGCCATTAATACATGTGAACGAATTACAGGCGGTACCGGCCTGGGATGTTCCAACTATAAAGCGGCTATTGCCTTATGTTACAGTAAGCGATCAAAAAAGCATAGTGGAGAACCTGGGAGAAAGGTTCCGGAATGGCGAGCAAACCCTTTTATTGAGATTGGCACAAACCGTAAGCACCTCCGGTGAAGATGCAAAAGCTACTCAAAGTTACCTGGGAAGTGCCGCAGCGGTGCTGGTCAGGTATAAATACAATTACAAAAACCTGTTGCAATTTGGTATAACCGGCGATAAAGATGCCGGTGAACAATTTTTCAAAGGCACGCAAAAGAATGGGTTCGATTTTTATTCCTTTCATTTCTTCGCCCGCAAACTGGGTATTATTCAATCGCTGGCCATTGGTGATTTTACGGTGGGGTTTGGACAGGGACTGATCCAATGGCAGGGAATGGCATTTAAAAAGGGTGCTGAGGTGTTGGCAGTAAAACGACAGGGGGTGCCTTTACAACCTTATAATTCGGCCGGAGAATATAATTTCCACCGGGGTATTGGGGTTACCTTGCAAAAGAAAAACCTCCAGTTTACGGCTTTTGGTTCCTACCGGAAATTAAATACCAATCTTATAACGGACAGCTTCCTGAATTCGCTCGAATATATTTCTTCCATAATAACAACCGGGTATCACCGCACCCTGGCCGAACTGAACGACCGAAACAATGTGCAATGTATAACAACCGGCGCTGCTTTGAAGCTGGCCAATAACCGGTCGCACATCGGCGTAAATGTAGTTCAATATCAGTTGTCGAAACCCCTGCAGCCAGGTGGGCAGGCGTACGACCAGTTTGCCATTAATGGCCGTAACTGGAGTAACTATAGTTTCGATTATAGTTATACGTTCCGGAATATGCATGTGTATGGCGAGGTGGCCGTTGACAAATTATTAAGCCGGGCCATGATCCATGGTTTACTCGCCAGCCTTGATCCCAAAGTAGACCTGGCGATCGTTTACCGTAACATTAATAGCCGGTATCAATCGCTTTTCAGTAATGCTTTTACCGAAAACAGTTTGCCGGTTAATGAAAACGGGTGTTATGCCGGGTTATCCATCAGGCCGGTAGCTGGTTGGAAACTGGATGTATATATGGACGTTTTCAGATTCCCCTGGTTAAAGTACCAGGTGAATGCACCATCTGACGGGCACGAATACCTGGTTCAGATTGGTTATACGCCCAATAAATACCTGGAAATGTATACCCATTTCAGGCATGAAACAAAATCAATAAATCAAACTGATTCCCTCCCCGGTATTTCGCCCGTAGTACCTGTTACCCGGTTAAACTGGCGAACTCATATAAGCTATCGGTTAAATAAAATTGTTGAATTGCGAAGCCGGGTAGAAACTGTTTGGTATGCGCGTAACCAAAAACAAAAAGAGACCGGATTTCTTTTTTACACGGATGTGTATGTAAAGCCGGCGTTCAAACCATATTTTTTTAATGTGCGGGCCCAATACGTTGAAACGGATGGCTACAATAGTCGCATATACGCTTTTGAGAATACCGTATTATATAATTTTTCAATACCGCCGCTTTTTAATAAAGCATTCCGTTATATTGTAAATGTTAATTACCGGTTAAAGAACCGGTCTTTAATACAACAGCGAAAATTAAATTGCCTTTTTTCTTTCTCACTGGCCCAAACCATTTACCCATCTCATTCGACGGTTGAAACATCGAAATCTTTAATGGAAGCCTACAACAAGTTTGATACAAAACTTCAAGTTATTTTGTCACGGCGGTGAACAATCTATTCCCATTTTTTGTTTGCGCGGAAAATATAGGCAAATTAAAATTTAATTAAAGCAGTATTTAAATTCGGTTATACATAATACCAAATGTTTTTTCTATAAATTTGCCGCCCTGTAAATTTATGAATCTGTTAAGTTTTCATGATTGTGACAGCATTCATTCACATTTTTTAGATCTGGATCTAATTGGTGAAATTTTTTAATACGGTGTAGCGGCTGCATGTAGCTCAATACGAATGCGTATTTGAGCAACATCGTCACAACATTAAAGTTTTCTTGAAAAAATTTTGTATGCTGTTTGATTGCAGCGGTTGCAGATTTCAGTTTGTCTACCGGTTAGATTAAAAATTATTTATTAATTAATGAATTAAAAATTTTCAGAAAAAGCGTTTCGGTTTTCAGGTTTATTTATTTAAAAAAATCTACAAGTCTCATGAGAAAAATTGCATTACTGGCAGCGATGCTATTTGCCTGCGTTGCCATAAGCTTTGGTCAAACCCGTACAGTAAGCGGCGAGGTAAAAGATCAACAAAACAGCTCCGCTGGGGGCGTTAGATGCGTTG
>NZ_JBJMLX010000278.1:0-26546 GCF_045805085.1 Niastella sp. | reverse complement strand
TGTGAAAATGTGCAAATTTTAAAATGTGGGCTTAACTTTTTGGATTGGTAATTTTGAGATTAAGTGTGGCGTAGAATCCTACCCTAAAATTTAGCGCCTAGCTCCCATAACCTCTGCCTTCTACCTTCTTCCTACGTACTCATCCGCCTAATCAACTCCACCGGCACTATAATTGGTTCGGGCGATAACACCTCACTGTCGCTGTCGTTCTTCAGGCGCTTTAGCACTTCCGTTACTATTACCTTGCCAATGTTCACCGGGAATTGTTCTATGGTGGTTATGGAGGGGGTAATGATGGCCGAGCGTGGATCGTTTGAATAACCGACGATGCGTAAGTCTTCGGGAACTATGATGCCCACTTCCTTGGCGTATTCCAGCACCGCAATGGCGGTTACGTCATTGGCGGCCATGATTGCATCGGGGAATGGCGGCTTTGCAAACAAGCGGTACATGGTTTTGCGGGCATTCTCGGCCGTTAACTCGTGATAAAACACCCAGTCTTTTCGAACAGGTATCTTATGCTGGGTCATGGCTTTTTCAAAACCGGCAAAGCGATCGATATAAATATTACAGGTAAGCGGGCCCGAAATATAGGCAATGCGTTTACAACCCAATTGTATCAGGTGAGAGGCCGCTAAAAAGCCTCCCCGGAAATCATCTCCCTTGACAATACAGGCGGGATAGGGTTGCACCGGTACGCGATCATAAAACAGTACCGGAATATTGTTCTCCGTTAAGATATCGAAATGACTGAAGTCGTTCGTAAATAAAGTGCAGGCGGCAATCACTGCATCCACCCGGGACGCATACAAGGTTCGCGCCAGGTCTTTTTCCATCTCAATGGAGTCGTTCGACTGGCAAATGATGAGGTTATATCCATGTGCATGCAATCCGCTCTGAATAGTGGTGATCACTTCGGTATGCAAAAACATCGAAAACTTTGGAACGATCAACCCTACCGTATTGGTTCTGTTGGTACGCAACCCCGAAGCCATCACATTTCGGGTATACCCCGTTTTGGCAACAAAGGCCATCACCCGGTTACGGGTAGTAGTATGTACATGGGGGTGGTTGTTCAGTACACGGGAAATCGTTGCCGGCGATAATTTCAGCGCTTTGGCTAGTTCCTGGATGGAATTTTTACTGGTCGGTTTCGGGGTCTTCATTGACTGCAATCGTTTACGGAAATTTCTTTGGCATAAGCCCTTCAAACTTGGTAAAAATAGATGGAATCGTTTTCAGAAAACGCTGATTTATTTACTGAAACGTTTTCGTAAAAAATGATGCGCGAGGCGCAACTGTTTTTGTGTGGCCGCCCATCTTAAAGGGTTAAATTTATCATGCTCTCGCCCGAACGACGTTCAGTCGAACGGACATCATGAAACACTGCTATATGAAAAAAACAATATTTTTCCTGGCCATCATGGCATGGCACCTGCAAATTACCGCACAACAAAACCTGTTGAGCGCAAAGTATTCCACCCAGCAACTGCAGGAACTACTGATCCCCCAGGCTAAATGGACACCTTTTCCCCGTATTACCGATCGCGCCGGCTGGGCCAAAGTGAACGATGCCACCATACAGGCCTTTATAAAACAGGCGAACGGTTATCTTACTTATCAATGGCCTTCCATTCCGGCCACTACTTCCCTGCTTATTGAGCGTACCGGCGACCGGGGCACCTACGAACGCATCAGTTTTGAAAAACGCGGGGTACTGAGTACGTTGATAATGGCCGAGGTATTTGAAAACAAAGGCCGCTTTATGGATCCCATCATCAATGGCATCTGGAATATTTGTGAAGAATCGTGGTGGGGCGCACCGGCACATCTGCCGCACGACAAAGACCACTCGGGACTGATGGATGTATCGCAACCTTTTGTGGAATTGTTCAGCGCAGAAACGGCTACCTACCTGGCGTGGGCCGATTATTTTTTGGGTGACAAACTGGATGCGGTATCGCCTCAGATCAGAAAACGCATTTATTACGAAACCAATAACCGCATCTTTCAACCGCTGATGAACAAACCGCATGGCTGGATGGCGGCCAATGCCAATGGGCGTCCGCCTAACAACTGGAATCCCTGGATCTGTTCCAACTGGTTGAACGCCGCCCTGCTGCTGGAAAAAGACGCCGCCAAACGCACAGCCATGGTGAGCAAACTGCTCAATGTGCTGGATCAGTTTGTAAATCCCTATCCGCAGGATGGTGGGTGTGATGAAGGACCGGGCTACTGGGGCGCCGCCGCTGCTGCGTTATATGATAATATTTCCATGCTGAACCTGGCCACCAACAATGCATTCACGTATGTTTACGAGAATGAAAAAATAAAGAACATGGCCCGTTTTATTTACCGGGCACAAATAAGCGAGAAATACTGGCTCGACTTTGCCGATGCCGATCCGCAACCGGGTATGGCAGCCAGCATGATCTATCGCTTCGGAAAAGATATTCACGATACCAGCATGATGCAATTTGGCGCATACTATCGTCAGCCTGATGATGGGCATATGGGCCGGTCCCATTTTTTCAGAAACCTGTTTGAGCTGTTTATGCAAAATGAAATTCAGCAATCGGCTCAAAGCCTGCCACTGCCGGCCGATGCGTGGTTCCCGGGTATCCAGGTTATGATAGCGAGGGATAAAACCGGCAGCACCGATGGCTTGTTTGTTGCAGCTCAGGGTGGTCACAACGACGAAAGCCATAACCACAACGATGTGGGCAATTACATTGTCTATTACAATGGCGGGCCTGTGCTCATTGACGTTGGCCGGGGCACGTATACCCGTAAAACGTTTAGTGATAAACGCTACGAGATCTGGAACAACTGTTCCGACTATCATAACACCCCCACTATCAATGGAACCAATCAATTACCCGGCGCCAAATACAAGGCGGAGAACGTTGCTTATAATAAAGGCAAGTCGTTTGCGGAATTGTCGCTGGATATCTCGCACGCCTATCCTGAACAGTCGGCCGCCAGCAGCTGGCAACGCTCCATCAGGTTGAACCGGGGTAAGAATGTGGTGGTAAAAGACATCTTTAAACTGAACAACGCCAAGGGTATTACCGAACACCTGATGACCTGTTACCCCGCCGAGGTTACCAAACCGGGCGAGCTGGTTATTCATTGCACCCCGAAAAAAGGCAACCCTGCCGATGTGGTTATTCAATATAATCCCAAACAAATGCAACCTACCGTTGAAAAGGTGCCTTTAACGTCTATGGAAGATAAAGGCGTGGAAGAAAAATGGGGTGATAACATTTATCGGATCAATTTTACCGTTACCACCCCTAAACCAAATGACGCTATTGAATTGGTTATAGCTCCTAAATAAGTTTAATCATTATCGACTTTAGCAGCAAAGGGACTGAACTCAAACATATTATCCAGGAAGAGTGTACCGGTTTGGCCGGTTAATACAAAGGCCCGGTTCTTTACGGTAAAGGCAACAGCGCCTTCGCGGGTCTTTGCTTCAAAGCCGGTATACTCTTTCCAGGTATCTGCATCGGCATCGTAGCGCCAGGTACTGGCCACATACCCACCATTTGAGCCTGTGGCGATAAAGGCATATTTATCGAATGTAAAGGCTACGGCATTTTTCCTGGTAAGAGTAGTATAGCGATCGTCGTACGACTCATTGCTGAAATTATACAATGGGCGTTTGGTGGTCCATAGGTTGTGACCGGCATCGTACTGGTACAGTTCTTTTTGAACCTCGGAATTATTAGTTCCGGTTACCATATAACCCATATTGTTCAGCGTAAATGCAAGGGCCGCATACGTCTTGTGTGGAAAGCTGGCTTTTTCTTTCCACTGAAACCCTTTGGGCTGTGTGGGATCAAATTCAAAGCAATCATTATATGCCTTGTTGTTATCGTATCCGCCACATACATACGCTTTACCATTAATCACAAATACAGCTGCATCGTACCGGGCATCGCCGGGCAGGGAATCTTTCTCCATCCAGGTTTGCGCAACGGGATCATACTCCCAAAAATCTTTCAGGATATTATCGTTTTTAGCATCAGTTTGATAACCGGTTCCTATATACCCTTTTCCATTGATGGTAAAAGCCACTGCGCTTCTGCGGGGAGCAGCCGGCAACGGTGTTTTTTTCATCCAGTTACCATTGGCTACATCAAAGGCATACATATCGTTATATGAACCACGGGCTGAGATACCCGCTAATACATAGGCAATATCGTCAATAACAAATGCTGCGGCTTCGCTTCTTGAATCGCCTTTAAAATCGGCGGCAATGCTCCAGTTACCGGTAAGATCAGCAGAGCCCGGATTGTTCTTGTGGCATGCCATCGTAATACAGGATACGCAGATAATAAATAAGAGTACAGGTTGGGTGTAGCTGTTTCGCATACTTAATAAAGTTTGCTTAAAGCTATCCCGTTACTTTACTAAGAACATCTTAAAATCGATTAACCGTGTGCGTGTATGGATTGAGGGGGCGGAGAAATCTTCGAGTCAGCTTTTGTCATGAAAAGTTGCGGGGGAGAGTTGATCAGTTGACCAGTTAACCAGTTGACCAGTTGACCAGGAAGTTGATAGAGTTGATTGGGTTGATATAGTTGATATAGTTGATAATGGGCGAGAGATGAAAAGAGTAAGAAATGAAAAATAGTGCGCAATGTTACATCCTCGCGAGTCCTTTCACGTTTGACGTTTCACGATTCAAAAAAACCTGTCAGATGAACAAGCGCCACCTGACAGGTCATTACAACTACAAAGTATACCGCTTAATGCCTATCACGGCATTTTTGGTGGTAGTACTTGCCGTGTTAAAATAAACGTAGGCCCGGTACTTATGATCAGCAGTTTCTACCCACACACCCGCTTCCTGTTTCAGGTTGATGGCGTAATTGGGATCGTTTGTCATATTCAGCTGCTGAAAATCCGGGTCATCTATATAGATACCATACTGCATTTGCGCCAGGTTGTAATCCTGCAGGTTAAACACTTTTCTTTCATAGGTACTTCTGTTTACACCAGTGGGTAAGGTAACACCCGGTAAATATTGCGGATCGGCTGCAGGCGATACCAATGCAAAGTTAAAGGCGCTGGTGGTAATATTCCGGTACAGGTAAACCAGGTCAATACTGCCCGCTTTGGCGGCTGCATCGGTTGCATTGTAGGCTGCCATATCGGCGATGGAGATATACATCAGTCCGCCATCAGTAAGGTTGATGCCTTTTTTCATATCCATATTCGCAATGGTATACGGTCCCATTTTATAAGAGACCGTTTCACCATCGCTGCTTTCCGCTGAAAAAGTAAAGGATACGGATTGTCCACGGGCCTGATCTGGAATTACATAGTAATACCGCAGCGTAGCTGCATTGGTGTCTTTATTAAAGGTAACGGTGGTTACATTTTTGGTGGTCACTGACGTGCTGCCTACGGAGATGCCTACATCCACACCGGTGTTATTGGTGTAGTATGAATTATTTTCCATCCAGGTGCCGGCAGCGCCATCGATGGTGGCTTCTACTCTGGCATTGGTCAGTTTTCCTTTTTCGGGCAATATGGCCATAGCATAGGCAAACTCAATGGTTTGACCTACAATATTGGGGCCCTGGGTTCTTTTTATACAATCGTTTTGCAGCACATCTTTTGGCGTAGGAATTTTGTACTCTTTCTTTGTACAACCTATCGTTGTCGACACCAGGAATATCGCTGCAGAAATGTATCTAATATATGATTGTTGCATCTTATCGTGGTTGAACAGTTATTAAAACTTTGTACGTTTTGCTTATCTGCCTGTTGCCCGAGATCACGTTATATTCTTTGGGGTTAGCCAGATCGGAAAAATCAACCTTGCCAACGATCTTGGGGTCCAGTTTGCAATCGGTAGCCAGCGTAAACTGCGGAAACAGGTTCTTCAGGTCTGTGCCGAACTGCACGATCACGCTTACTGTTTGTGCAGTAGTATCAATAACGGGCTGTTTGGTCAATACAGTCACATAATCAGCGCCCAGCAATTCAAAATTGCTTACATAGCATTCCTGCCGGGGCGTTATCAACAATCCATCGCCATCTACCGGGTGATCTTTCTTACACGATAGTACACTCAGTATTATTAATGTGCTTATGATAATTCGTTTCATTTAGTTTCTCTTTTACTTATGATTTGAAGTTTTGTCCTTCAACTACTACCTCCACGGTACGTTCTGCGTAAGATTCGGATTCCTGTCCCTTTCACTTTGCGGGATCTTGAAAATGTAATCCTGCTGGTATTCGCGGAAGGAAGTGTTCTGGAAATACCGCTGCGCCTGGGTGTTCCAGGTATCTAACCGCCATACACCGGCTGCATTGCCTGGACCTACCCATTTTGTTTCAATCACGCGCCAGCGGCGAAGATCGAATGAACGTTGTCCTTCCCCGATCAGCTCTACTATTCTTTCCTGTTCAATAGCATCGAAGAAATGATCGTGATTGTCTGTTTTAGCCGCGGCTAATGGTGGCAGATTTCCCCTGTGCCGTACCCTGTTCACCAGGTCAACCGCATCTGCAGGCGGAATACCGCCGCTTATTTCATTGGCAGCTTCGGCATACATCAAATACACATCGGCCAGGCGAATTACCGGCCAGGCATAATCGCCATCACTGCGGCCCTGCCCGGCATAGTTGCGAACAAATTTGCGGAACACAAAGCCTGAATTGGAACCATCGGTATTATAAGTAATGTATTTCACGCCGCCGATGACGACATTGGCGCCCCAGGTTTTGTAGATAAAGGGACACATGCCTGTTGACGCCAGGGATACCATTCCCAGGCTCACTTCATAATCCCATTGAATGGTTGATTTACACCGGTAGTCGCGGTTGGCATAACTCGCAGGATTAACTGCCGAATTAACGCGGGTGCGTGCATCCGCAACGGTGGTGGGGTTCAACGGAACCAGCTTGGGAGCAAAATCACCGGTGGTAAGCAACTGGTAACGATCGGCTATTTCGAAGCGGGGAGATACCCAGCATTGTGATCCTTCGTGCGAACGGCCGGCAAAATCGCGCATCAGTTCTTCACCCTGGCTGGTTCCGGTTCCGCCATGGGTAAAATAAAGCAGGTTTTCCGGATCGCCATTGGCTTTAGGCGTAAACAAATAATAATAGTTGGGTAATTTATCGGCTTTGCCTAATGTATCTATCTCACCCGGCTCACCGCCTTTGTATAAGGTAAGACCGAAATCGTTAGCTACTTTTTTAAGATCGGCGGCGGCGGCCGTAAAGGCGGCAGTCGCTTCTGTCGCATTCTGCGTAAAACCTTCCAGTTCGGGCCAGCCCTTATTTTTCCAGGAACCCCAGTATAAATACACTTTACCGCGCAAGGCCAGTGCAGCCGTTTTTGCCATTCTGCCAACCGCCACGTTTGCTGAAGGCGCCGGCAGCTTGTTATAGGCGTAGGTGAGATCTGAGATTATGGAATCTTTTACCTGGCCAATAGGCATACGCGATACATCGCCAATTTCCAGATTTGCATCATCTACATTACTGCTCACCGTATGACTAAGGAAGGGCACATCGCCCCACATGCTGATGAGCTTGAAATAACACAGGGCGCGTAATAGCCGGGCTTCCCCAATAATGTTTTCGAGGTTCGTTATGGAGGAAGTGTCTGCCGTTTGCAACATGTTGCTTACATTATCAATCACATAATTGGCGCGGTTCACCCCACCATACAGGTATTTGAACATTTTATCGAACGAACCGCCATAACCCGTAGGGTTATAATTACCATTGTAGTATGCATCACCTAACCGCAGGTTGTTATTAGTGGCGCTGTTGGTACCACTGCGGTCGCGCACATATTCACCCTGGCCATCGAAATAATAGTCGCGGTCGAAGCATGGCCTGACGGAAGCATAAGCTCCCATCAGTGCATACGTAGCATCAGCTTCAGTTTTCCAGTACTGGGATATGAGGATCTCGGTGGTTGGGTCCTGATCAAGGAGTCCCTTGCGGCAGGCCGTTTGCAATAACATACAGCCCACCAGGGTGATTAAAACGGGTATTCTTATAGATATAATTGTATTTCTTTGTTTCATACTGCAGCAGTTTATAAACCTAATTGTACAGACAGGGCATATGATTTTACCAGCGGATACATATTGTTGTTACTACCCGCTTTTTCGGGATCCAGGCCCCGGAAATTTGTAATGGTAGCTATATTTTCAGCAGTACCGGCAATACGCAGACTGCTGATACCGGCCTTACCTATGAGCTTCTTTGGAATATTGTAACCTAACTGTACGTTCTTCAGGCGGATGTAACTCATATCATCGAGCCAGAAGGTTGACATACCGGCGCCGGTAGCGCCTGTTGCCTGGTTGTTGCCACTTCCTCCTAACCGTGGCCAGGCGCCGTTGCGGTTATCCCACGACCAGGGCTGGGTCCAGTGGTTCCAGGTAGAAGCATAGCGGGCCGTACTAAAGTTGGTGTTGTTGAATGCATTCAACCAGAAATCTTTCCGGCCGGCTGCACCCTGTACCATAAAGGCCACATCAAAACCTTTCCAGGAAGCATAGCCGTTAAAGTTTACATATGTAGTAGGCCTGTCGCGGGCAATATTGGTATAAGCGCGCATATCATTCGCATCGATCCGGCCGTCGCCATTGATATCCTTGCGCAGGATGTCGCCCGGTTGTGCGCCCTGCGGGGTGTGGTTATAAATATCTTCCCAGGTTTGTGCAATGCCAAGGGCTTCATAAGCATACACAAAATTATAAGGCATGTCCAGAAAAATGTTGGCGCTTGAGTTGGTTGAACCTCTGCCAATATACTCGTTCCATTTTTCGAGTCTTGTCTGGTTATACGATGCATTCAATGTAAGGGCATAATTCACCGTGCGAATATTGTCCTTCCAGCTAATAGTACCTTCTACACCCCGGTTGCGCAGGTTACCGATATTCTTACGCGGTGCATTGTACGCACCCGATAAAAATGTCGACAGGTCCGATGGCCGGTTCATGCCGGTGGTGAGGCGATCGTAATAATCAAACTCGCCGGTAAGCCGGTTGTTGAGAAAGGCCAGTTCCAAACCTGCATTCAAAACGCTGGTCTTTTCCCACGACAACCCAACATTCATCAGCTTGCTGTTTACAAAACCGCGGGTAACATTGCCATTGATCATGTACAGGTTATTGGCGAGCGTTTGTTGTTGTTCGTACCTGTCTACGCCACTGTTATTACCCAACCCGCCATAGGATACGCGCAACTTTCCGCTTGTTAAAAACTTATCGGTGAACTTATTGATGAAGTTCTCCTCGGTGAACCGCCAGCCCAGGGCTACCGATGGGAAAAACCCATACTGGTGACCAGGCAGGAATTTGGAAGAACCATCTACCCGGAAATTAGCTTCGAGCAGGTATTTGTTAAAGGCGGCATAGTTAACCCTGCCAATATACGAGCGCAACCCCTCGGCGTTGGAAGTACCATTGGAAGTTACCACCCCCGTGAGCGCGGCATCCACTTCATGCAAACCGGGGAACAGGCGGTCGTTGCGTGAACTGCCCTGGGTACGATCGTACCAGTACTCTTCGCTATACACAAACAAGGCGCTGAGGTCGTGATGAGTGGCGATGATGGTGTGATAGTTCAGACGACCATTCAACATGGTTTTGTAGCCGTTCAGGGTAGTATTGCTGACGCCGGCATTGGCGCCTACATACACCCGGCTGCCATAGCTATTGGTTTGAAAGTTGAATGCCTGGTTGGGCATATTGGCATTATAAGCAAACTGGTTGTAATAATTCAGCGAGTAATCTATTGTACCGGTCAACCCTTTGATGGGCGTCCAGTCCCAATACATGGTGGTATTGGCCTCCTGGCGGGTTTGGTGGTTAAGACTATTGATGTATAATGTATAAGGATTGTATGCCTGCGGATCTTCGCCATAGGCCATAACACCGCCATACTTATCGGTAGTGGGGTCATACGGTAAAATACCGGCAATAGCGTATTGCATATCAGTACCGGCGGTATTGGTAGGGTCGGCATCGGTAAAGCCATCTTCAAGGGCATAGGTCAGCTTCGACCAGTTACCATTGAACTTTACCCCGGTGTTCATATTGTTACGAACCTTATAATCAAAATTGAACCGGGCATTGTACTGGTTGTAATCGTTGTTGATCTGCAAACCGGCTTCATTGCGTGTGCCTACTGAGATAAAGAAGTTCGATCTGTCGTTGCCACCTGTTGCGCTCAGGTTATAGTTCTGGTATTTTCCATCGCGAATGATAATATTCCACCAGTCGGTATTGGGGTAGCGAACGGGATCGATCATGCCCAACGCCATCCACTGGTCAATGGTTCCGTTTTTAAAAGTCTGGCTGGCAGGCAGGGTACTGGTGGCGGCGCGGCGTTGTTCCAGGGTTAAGGCCCTTGGATAATCGGCCATAAAGGAATACGCCTTTACGGGTTTCTCCACCGCCGTATTGCCGTTAAAAGTAATGGCGGTCTTTCTATTACCCTTACCGGTTCTTGTGGTGATCAGAATTACGCCGTTGGCAGCTCTTGATCCATACACCGATGCGGAGGTAGCATCCTTCAACACCGAGATGGTCTCAATATCGTTCATATTAATGCGGTTGATGTCTACATCGGGCATTCCATCTACCACTACGAGCGGACTACTGTTATTCACCGTTCCCAAACCCCGGATCAATAAGGTAGCGCCATTGCGACCAGCCATGCCGCTGTTTTGCACGGCTGCGAGACCAGGCACCAATCCGCTTAACCCGGATGATACGTTTGGTACAGAACGGCTGGTTAGCTTTTCATCAACATTCACGGTACCTACGGCGCCAACGAGGTTCACCTTTTTCTGGCGGCCATATCCCACCACCACCACATCGGTCATGTTCGATACTTTCAGCTTTAGGGTAACGTTGTATTCAGTGCGCTCATCAACCGGCACTTCCACAGTTTCATAACTGGTTGATGTGAATACGAGAATAGCGCCGGGCGATGCGCTTATGGTAAATATTCCTTTGGTATTTGTTTTTGTACCGGTGGTTGAATTTTTAATAACAACAGAAACGGCGGGAACGGGTGCATTGGTTTCGTCGATAACTGTTCCTGAAATCGTTTTCAGTTGCGCCACAGAGAAAAATGGAAGGATCAATAACAGCGGCAATAACAGCCTGGGAACGGGCAAGGGAATCCTGTCCCGCATGTAGCAAGTAATTGGCATAAGCAATCAGTTTAGTGTTTTTATTTAACCAGCTCAAACTTGATAAAAAAAGCTGGAATCGTTTTCATGAAACGAGTTATTTATTTACTGAAACGTTTAAGTTGAAGGAGGTGAAACATGGAAAGGTCCCGGCTCAACAGCGGGTGAATGGGTATCATAATCAATTGGTAAGAACAATTAAAACAGGAACTGGGTACTAAAAGTTAACTTTAGGTATAGACAGGAGATCTCTGAAAGATCAATCAAACAGTAGACGTATGTTAAAAGTATTATCCTTACAAATAGCCGATGGCATTGATATTAAAGAGTTTAAAACGGTGTTCAAGGCTGAGTTGTTACATGGGGATTCCGACGAGTTGTTTTACCGGGTGAAATCGCAATCGCAGAAGTTAGTGTATATTTTCAAATACGGTATTGTGTGCTTTCTTGGTTACAACGAGGTAGAGATCATGGCATTTATTCAGGCCATTACGCCTTATTGCAAAAACCCGTTCGATCAGCACATCAGCGATGAGTTTGATATTGAAGTGAATGCTGCCCGTAATAAATTCGGCTATAACAAAATTGAAATTGAAAAGGAAACTACTGATAGCCTGCGGTTGATAATGTTGAACGTGTCGCAATCAGTTGCGCTGGACCATTTCAGCCACCAAACCAATCTGCTGCTGGAAGAAACAACCTATCACACCCAGACGTTGGAGAAGAAAGGCCGGCTGGAACTCTCGGGCGGTAACCTGAAAAAATATATTGGCCGCACGCTGAACCTGAAGAACCGTATTGAGGCCAACCTGTATATTTTTGATTCACCCGAAGAAACCTGGGAAGATGAGAATCTGAACCGGCTCGACATTGGTCTGAAAAGAACATTCGACCTGCAGGCCCGGTTCAGAACTATCCGCGAGGGTTTGGAAATTGTAAAGGAAAACCTCGACTTGTTTAAAGACTTGCTTCAATACAGGAACAGCATTGTGCTGGAATGGATCATTATAATCCTCATCCTGGTTGAAGTGATCAATCTTTTTATTGAGAAGCTGATGAAGTAACGTGAAGCGGGTACCGGTTTCGCGGGTTTCGCGTCCGGTATTCAGCCTTAATCGTTCAACGTGGCCGCGACGAGGCTCTTTGCCCTCTGCCCTTTGCCCTTTGCCTTTTTCACCCCATTCACTTTGGCGTGAACCGATTTGCCGTTGGCTACTTTACCATTGACTTTAACGCCATTGGTCTTTTTGCCATTGACCTTTTTACCATTAACGGCTTTGCCATTTACTTTTTTGCCATTGGTAGCCTTGCCATTCAACTTCTTGCCATTTATTTTGGTACCATTCACTTTGACACCATTGGCCTGGGCTTTCTTTTTTTCTTTTTCGTCGATACGGATATTATGGCGAATTACCTGCCAGTACTCGGGGCCATACCCTACCAGGATCTCACCACCGGCCGGAATATCTTTTGCAGCCACGATAAACACACGTACCCCTTCTTCGGCATACTCGGCATTATTATTTATGTCCTTTACGCGCTCTAAACCCCGGGCATCATTGGCGTACCGGGCCAGGGCTTTTTTATCGTTCAAAGCATCGATCACAAAATTGCGTTTTACATAGTAGATGTAAGGGCTTTCGTCTTCATCGGCCTGAACTTCTTTCCAGGTCCTTGTTTTGCCTTTGTACTCTACAATACGGGTTCCTTTAGGAATGAACTTTTTGGTAAATAATCCTTTTCCAGCGTTAGGTAAGGTTGACTTTTTAACGTACAACTGTTTCTCCAGGAATGCCATTCAATAAATAAATAAGTAGTTTAAAAGATGCTTTTACTATTTGTTAAAACCAACAGGCCATTAACCGTACCAATCATTAGTTTATTGTGCATAGTACAATAATAATATTCCGCTTGCCAATAACCGAAAATTGCATGGTTAAACAGGCGTCGAAGATAAGAACTTAAGTGATACTTTTTACATGCTGTTGCTATGCACGTGGCTGCAACAAATTTGCAGCGACTGTAATTATTTCAGGTTCCCGCTGAAAACAGCACTGCCATTTTTTGCGGTAACGTTGCCGGAAGCAACATGCTCCCCTTGTAATTTCCCCGCCAAAGCCAGTACAAAGTTACCCTTACCGATTGCTACACACATATATTACTGGCTCAATTCCACCAGTAACATACCGGGAAGAAAATCCCATGCCGGGAAATTGTCTCATTTACGCACTCCATCTAAATCATTCATAGTAAACTGGTTGTATTCTGGCATCGAACTGGACTATATACTGACATGTGCAAAAATCCCTATAAAATGAAAACAATTACAATTCCTAAGCCCACTGGCCAAAACGATCTGATCGCAAAATCTGCCCTGGTAATTGCGATAATTTTATTGCCGCTTTTTATGTCGGCGCAAAACCTGACCAATAATTCTTCTTTTAATAATAGCAGCACCGGCTGGACAAGCAGTTGCTCAGTAGAAGTGAATCCTGAAACAACATATGGCGGAACGAATGCTTCCAATTACGTTACCGAGATCGATATGGATCGTTGTATTGACCAGAACATCTGTATTATGCCAGGTGCTACCTATGTGCTTTCTTTCAGAGCAACAAGAAGGATCAATGCTTCTACCCCTAACAACCCCGGGATCGCGATAAAAATAAGAGGTGGTAATACCAATTTTAATTACCTCAATCAAACCAAAAGCTATAACAACACTACATTTAGCTGGTCAACTGAAACATTTACTTTTACTGTGCCCGCCAATAGCAGCGACAAAAGCCTAAACCTGCATATTCAGGATAATAATGGTAATTCCACCTACGGAGTTGTTATGGATGATATTGAAATGCACCTGCAAACCGATATGGCTATCAGCGGCAATACCGTAGCAATGGTAAATAGTACGAATGCCTATTCTGTCGGCAACAGCCCTTCTTCCGGCATCACGTACAACTGGAGCTTTGGCGCCAACGCCACGCCCGCTACCTCTACCGCGGCCACTCCTTCTACCAAATGGACCGCCGCCGGTAGTAAGAGTGTATCTGTTGTTATCAGCAATTCAAGCTGCCTGGTCACTACTTTAAGTACTACCGTTATGGTAACGGGCGCTTTACCGCTTAATTTTACCAGGTTTACCGGTATTATTAAAGATAACAGGGCAGCCATTAGCTGGTCTACCACCAATGAAGTGAATAATAACTATTTTATTGTTGAACGCTCTCTTAATGGCCGCAATTTTGACTCTGTTGGCCGGGTTCAGGCAGGCAACAGCACCAGCAATACCTATTTTTTTAATGAGAATAATACCAATGCCACCAGTTATTACCGGGTAAAACAGGTTGACATCAACGGAACCTATACTTATTCATCTGTAATCACCCTGAAAAATACGGGTAGCAATAATGAGATGACTGTTTATCCTACACAAGCGACCTCAACTATTAATTACGTATTATCAAGCGATGCCCCTGCTACTGTTACGGCACAGGTATATACTGTTACGGGCCAACCGGTGATTAGTCAGCAGGCTACGTTGCAGCAGGGATTGAATGTAAGGGTGGTGGATGTATCTACTTTAGCCAAGGGCGCTTATATTTTTAAAGTTCAGGTAGCTGGTACCGGAAACAACCTGGTAAAGCAGTTTAGTAAGTTATAGTTGACGAGTTGACTAATTCTCCCTCATCATTCTCACCTCCCCATAGAGCGGCCCAACCATGTTTTGAGCAGCAGGTTTAAAGGTTACCTTTACCTGCTGTTTTCCTTTGGTGACTTCAGCAGGAATGGGATATACAATATCGTAGAATTTACTTGCCTTGTATTTGTTCAGGTCTTCGGTGGCAATCTTCACGTCGTTTATCAGGATATCGAATGTCCGGCCCCGGTTATCCATTCCCCAGTAGGTACACAACAGGCTGTTTGTTTTTTCCGGATCCACCTTCAGATCAAACGTGAAATAACCGTCGGGATACGCTACCCGGTATTTGCGGGTATGTTCTTCACCGGTATTTATTTTATCGCCGGTAAATTCATGATCGCGTTCGGGCTGCATTTCGCCCAGGCGTAAAAGGTCAACGGTGTTTACTTCCATCTGATGCCGTTTTTTGCGTTCGGCTTCATACACTTTTTGTTGTTCCGCCCAGCTTTGTGGTGTGAACAGGTCCCAGTACACACTGTAAAATTCTTTTTGTACCTGGTTGAATGGCTTGAGCGTAACCTCCTGTGGTTGCCCGGTATTCACCGAATGAAAAACCAGGGGCTGATTGTTATCTGCCTGTAACCAACGGGCAGGATCTGTTTCCCCTGACACCAATACCGGAATACCAGTTACAGGATCGGGTTCCTTATTGCCCAGTACACCCGCCAATACCACCGGGCCATAAAAAACTGCCAGGCGGTTGGGGTTATCGGGCATTGATTGGGTATATAATTGCAGGCTGGGTTTAACAATTACCGCATCACCTGTTTTCCAGGTGCGGGTAATGGTGAAATAGCCATCGGCGCCGGGTTGCAAATTCGTTTGCTCTTTTCCGTTCACGGCTAACCAAACGCCCTGTTTTGACCAATGCGGGTTACGGATGCGTAGGGTAAACGATACCGGTCGGGCAGCTTTGATGGCAAACCGGACCCAATTGCTTTCCGGCAGTTGGGTT
The DNA here is from genome assembly GCF_045805085.1 of Niastella sp. Taxonomy (NCBI): domain Bacteria; kingdom Pseudomonadati; phylum Bacteroidota; class Chitinophagia; order Chitinophagales; family Chitinophagaceae; genus Niastella; species Niastella sp. The sequence goes on along the minus strand of NZ_JBJMLX010000278.1, from coordinate 10,700 downwards.
TGTTGTTCTATCACTACGCCTTTTTCTTTCCAGGTCAATCGCGAGGCGATGAACAGGTTCACATACAAACTGCCGTCTGCGCCCTGGTAATAAATACTTTCGCCATACTTCACATGGTTTTCCATACCCGAGCCCACGCAACAGGTAAAGGTGTTGAACGAATCGCTGAACTCCTTTTGCGTACCCATGCGCAGGGGCACAAAATAACACATCATGCCCGTGCTGTGGTTCTGCGACGACAGGATGTGATTGTACAAAGCCCGTTCATAATAATCCATGAGGCTGGCAGTGGGCTGCAAGGCGAACAAATGCCGGGTCAGCTTGAGCATATTGTAAGTATTGCAGGTTTCCATGGTGTTATCGGAAAGCGTTTCATTGAGCTGATCGGCCGGGCCCAGGTATTCGTAATTGCTGTTGCCACCTGGCGCGTAGGTATGATCGTTTACCACCGTTTGCCAGAAGAAATCAGCGATGGTTTTGTCTTTCTCCCCGGCAGTTAATTCATAGCGGCGAATACAACCAATGACCTTGGGGATCTGGGTATTGGAATGTTTGCCGGGCAGCATGTCTTTTTGCAACGCCAGTGAATCGAGGATGCGTTTATCGTGGAACTTATAAGAAAGGTCCAGGTATTTTTTTTCGCCGGTAAGGGCGTAGGTGTTGACCAGCACATCGTTCATGCCGCCGTATTCGCAAAATAACATGCGTTGCAGGGAGCTGTCGGGCAGGTTGCGAAGGAGATTGGCCGTCCAGTCGGCCATGCCGGTCTCTACCGTCAATGCCTTTTTATTATCGCAATAAAGATACGCATCCAGCAAACCGGCCATGATCTTGTGCACTGTATACCAGGGCGACCAGGCGCCATTGAGGTCAAAACCCCGCGAGCGGATATTGCCCTTTTCCACCTCGGCCCACATGCTGTCTTCATTGGGAATAGCGCCTACATACCCATTGCGTTTAGGCTGGCATTCGGCCAGTTCGTTTACGATGTAATTCACTTTATCGAGAAACTGTTTATCGTGCGAGGCGGCATAATGCATGGCGCAGGCAGATAAATAATGACCCAGGGAATGGCCTGCCAGTCCGCTGTGTTCCCAACCACCATAATGATCGCCCTTTGCTTTTAGTCCGGCATGTTCACGAAAATCGGCCAGCAGCCTATCCGGTTCTATTACCTGCAAATAGCGCACATCTGCTTCCATCGCTTTCTTAAACGGACCATCCAGCAATTGTACATCCTGCAGGTTAAAGCTGTAGGCCTTTACCGGCACTACAGGCTTTACTTTCATTTTGGATTGTTGCTTTTCGGGGACATACGATTGACTGTACGTAGATGCACACAGCAACACCAGTAGCGATAATAATAGATTGTGTTTTTTCATTGCTGGATAGGCTTTTTAGTTTTTACTCTGTAAACTTCCTGGTCAACTCGTCAACTGGTTAACTGGTCAACTCCCCATTACCTTACTTATAGAACTTCCATTCCGCTTTATAGTCCTTCGGAATAGATTGATTGGTAAGTATAGCTCTAACCATAGTAACCGGCATGGAGTTTTCGTGCAGCACGGCGTCGTGGTATTGCTGATAAGTCATTTTACCACTATCAACCAGTTCTTTTTTCATGGCATAGAATTGCAAACCGCCGATCATATAGGCCAACTGGTACAAAGGACCGTAATTACCCACAAACGACCGGCGCACTTCGCCTTCGGCATTGGCGCGTTCATGGCCTACCCTGTCAACCAGGAAATCGATGCATTGCTGAGGCGTCCATTTACCGAGGTGATAGTTCAATGAGAAGATGATGCGGGCGCAACGGTGCATGCGCCAAAACAACATGCCTATACGATCTTCGGGCGATTGCGGGAAATGCAGGTCCCACAAGATCATTTCCCAGTACAGCGACCAACCCTCGATCCAGAAAGGCGTATCAAAGTTGCGGTAGGCTTTGTACCGGCTATTCATAAACCCCTGCAGGTGGTGACCGGCAATCAGTTCATGGTGTACAGTGGCACGGGAGAAATGTGGGTTATTGCCACGCATGCTCATCAGTTTATCATCTTCCTCCATGGTACTGGTTGGGTAGGAAATGCTCAACTCTTCTCCCCCGGTAAAAAAGGGATTCACCAGTTGTCTTTCGGGCGTCATCATTATCATGCGCCAGGTTTCTTCCGCCGTTGGCGGAATGGTAACCAGGTTATTCTTTTTAAGGAAGTCCACTGATTCATTATACAATTTCATGATGGCCTCGGGTTGTTTGCCCGGCGCCACATAGGTGTTCTTTACTTTTTCCAGCGCTTTTTTCCAGTCTTTACCAAAACCCATTTCCTGAGAAGCTTTCAACATTTCGGCATCGCACCAGGCAAATTCTTTATTGGCGATAGCTATCAGTTCTTCGGGTGTGTAAGGAATATATTCCAGCTGCAACTGGCGAATGATCTCTTCCCGCCCGATTGGATAACCTATAATATGACTGCCATCGTCTTTACCACCGGGGGCCGCTTTCCCTTTTTCCTGCCATAATTTTCCATAGGCAATCAACGCACTGTCGAGGTGTTTATAGGAATCGGGTAGCCACCAGGTATAGCCGGGATCGTAACCTGCATAAAATTCATTCACACTTTTCATCGCGTCCTGTAATCCTTTTACAATGCCCTGCGCCCGGCGAATTAAATGGATAGTGATGGTGGTGTCTTTTGCTAACGATCCGGAAAGATGATTGATGCTTTCAGTGATGGTTTTCATACTGGCCGCCCATTGTTGTGCATCGGGCTGGGAGCCGCGGCGGCGGAATTTTTCTATTTCATAGATGCCATTTGAAAACGAGAACCAGGTGGTGAGCTGGTCGCATTCTTTTTTCTCTACCTCCAGCAACCGCAATTGTTCATCGAGGTTTCGTTTGAACAGCAGATAATCTACCCGGCTGCCGGTTGGCAGGCTTTCATAGTTCAACTGCTGTACCTGTTTTTCATAATCGGTGACCAGCGTTACAAAGCGATTGCGCCGTTCAGGTGAATTCTCTACAAAATAGAACCGGTTCAGGCTGCCGCGGTCTGCCTCGAATTGCACCATCAGGTTGTTGACTTCGCTGTTTTGTTGATATAATGTCTGTTGAGACATGGTGGCTGCTGTGGTGAGGAGCATGCCAAGGATAAGTATGTGTTGTTTTCTCATAAGCGTGTGTGAATCGTGAAACGGCAAACGTGAAACGGCAAACGCCCTTATTGCAGGGCTCCTACTCCTGTACTTTGCCTCATCAACTTTCAGCGGGAGGCCTCCCCCCGGCCCCCTCCGGTGGAGGGGGAGAAATACAGCCTCGCTATAATATTCATCCCTCTCAGCTTCTTAATTCCCATTTCATACTTCTGCCTTTGCCTTTCCTTTATCAACTATATCAACCTTATCAACTCTGTCAACTTCTTTCTTCCTGGTCAACAGGTTAACTGGTCAACTGGTTAACTGGTTAACTGATCAACTGATCAACTTTCAAATCTGGTCTGGAAGCAATTCCTTCTTTAATGATCCTCAATACACGCTCACGCTCCTCGCCTACTAAAGTCAGGCGCGGCGCACGTACGTATTCGGAGCCTAAGCCTACCTGCGCTTCGGCGAGCTTAATGTATTGTACTAATTTGGGATGAATATCTAACTCCAGTAAGGGCAGGAACCAGCGGTAAATGGCGCGGGCTTCTTCGATCATGCCGGCTTTTATCAGTCGATATACGGCAACGGTTTCGCGGGGGAACGCGGTTACCAGTCCGCCTACCCAGCCGTCGGCGCCCATCAGTAATTCTTCCATAGCGAGCGTATCAACACCGCACAGTATTTTATAGCGATCGCCAAACCGGTTAATCAAACGCGTAACATTCGATACATCGCGGGTTGATTCTTTCACCGCCTGAATGTTATCGCATTCCTGTAGTTGTTCAAAAATATCGAGGGTTACGTCTACCTTATAATCAACAGGATTGTTATAGATCATAATGGGCAGATCGGTTGATTGTGCAACGGACTTGAAAAATGTCAACGTTTCGCGGTCATCACTTTTATAACGCATGGGTGGTAATAACATCAATCCTTTTACGCCCCAGCTTTTGCCCAATGCGGCTTGTTTAATGGCTTCTTTGGTAGCCCCTTCAGCAATGTTCAACACCACGGGAACCGGTCCGGCTATTTCAATGGCCAGCTTCACCAGGGTTTCTTTTTCATCGGTAGTCAGGGTGCTCGCTTCGCCCAGGCTGCCTCCCAGTACAATTCCATCCACGCCGGCATCCAGCTGCGATTGCAGGCCCTTTTCAAACAATGCCAGATCGAGGGTATCGTTAGCGGTGAACTTGGTTGTGAAGGCAGGAAAAATACCTTTCCATGATATACTCATTCGTAATAATTTTTAATAAAAGTATTATGAAACAGTTAGTAAAGGATAGCGGGTTTTAATCAGTTTGTTACCGATTTTAACATCGTGAATGGTGAATGGTGAATCGTGAATGGTGAATAACTCGCGATTCTTTTAATTTCGAATTAGTCAGGAAGCTCAAAATTGAGAAACCCATTGACCATTCACCATTGACCACTTTTTTACCAATATTAACCTCCTGCATGGCACTATGGGAAAAAATTGGTAATATTGGTAAAACCAACCAAACTACTGAAAATGAAAGTTGTTCAGTTCACCATACCTGTTTCCCAAGAGCATTCCATCATGGTTCAGGAAGATAAGTTACCACATTTTTACAATCACCTGCACCGCCATAATGAAACCCAGCTTACCTGGATCATAAAAGGCGAAGGCACCCTCCTTGCCGGCACCTGTATGCAGCGGTTTCAATCGGGCGATGTTTATATCCTGGGCGCCAACCAGCCCCATCTGTTCAAAAGTGATCCCGATTATTTTGAAAAGAACAGCCAGAAAGATATTCATGCCCTGACCTTATTTGTTGACCTGCGTGGTCCCTTTGGGAAGATCCTTGACCTGCCGGAAATGAACAACGTTAAAAAGTTTATGGAGGCCACCAGCGCCGGTTTACAGGTACCAGCTTCGCATCAACAGGAGATCAGCAAAAAAATGATCCTGGTAAAAGAAGCCAGGAATGGCATCAGGCTGGCCTTCTTTATTCAATTGTTACAAACCCTCAGCCGCATTAAACCATACAAACCACTCTCCAGCACACAAACAGAAAACGCCATCACCGAATCGGAAGGACTGCGGATGAATGACATTTACCAGTATACCATGGCGCACTATACCGAGAACATTACACTTAAACAAATTGCCGATGTGGCGCATTTGACCCCACAGGCTTTTTGCCGGTACTTTAAAAAGCATACGTTAAAAACCTATGTTACTTTTTTGAATGAAGTGCGCATTAATGAAGCCTGTAAGAAGATAGTAGGCGAACCTTTTGATAGCCTGGCGGCGGTTGCTTATCAAAGCGGGTTTAACAATGCCGTTACTTTTAACCGGGTGTTTAAAAAGATAACCGGACAGCCCCCCAAGAAATTCCTGACTGAATATATGCAGAAAGTGAACTGATCTTATATATAATCATTTCTCCATAACCCTCATCTTGTATTTAATCATAACTTATCATCAGTTGACTGGCACTGTTAAAAGGATAAGTTGAAAATAAATGTGTTTCCACGGAAACTTTGTTATTAATTTGAGCGCTTTCAATAACCTGCGTTCAGGACAACCTACCATTGCCTGCCTTTTCCTACAACCATACTATACCCCTTTTTCCATGCCTGCCACGCATGGTGCCATCCATTAATATAACCTGACAGCTATAGCTATCCTGCTTTGGCGGGCGGGCATGCTTTGCCCTGCACGCAACCGTATAAGCGAACAAATTCCCTATATATGCAAAAACGAATACCTAAACCGTTTTCTCTTTTAATGTTCTTTGTTTTACTTAGTAATTACCTGTCGGCTACGCCTGAATGCCCCATCATTTCGGGCAAGTTTCCCTTAGCCAATGGCGTCATTGCCGATGCATCGGCAACCGGGTGGTACCTCGATGCTACCAATGTAAGTTCCACTGGTTATTTTGCCGTAAAATCAAACCGCCTGCATGCCCAGGAACTGGGTGGCGAAGGCATCTGGTATTCACGGGTATTTTCTACCGCAGGTTATTCCGACTTCCAGGTAGCTGTAAAGGTCTCTTCCGAAGGAGATATGAACAGTTCGGAATATGTAAAGATCTATTACAAGATCAACGGTGGCGCCGAAACGTTGTTAGACTCCCGCACGGGTAATTTCGGCACTATAGATTTTACTTCCGGCACCCTTACGGGCAGCAATGTTCAGCTGGTGGTAAAGATCTATAACTACAACAATGGCGGCTCACAAACTTCCAAGTACTATATTGAGGAGTACCGCGTATTTAAAGAAAAAGGCCCCTGCGCGGTTTCAGCGATCAATGTAACTACAGCAGCGGCCAATGGCGGGGTGCTTACCTGCGCCAACCCCTCACTGGGTTTATCTGCTACAGCCACCGGCACCGGTACTACTACCTGGAGCTGGAGCGGTCCTAATGGATATACTTCAACTGCACAAAACCCAACGATAACAGCAGCCGGCACCTATACCGTAGTGGCCACCAATAGCAGCGGCACCGGGTCAGCGAGTGTTACGGTAACAGATAATAAAGCTGCGCCGGTAATTACCGCCACCGGCGGCGCCCTTGCCTGCGGTTCGTGCGTGACCATCAGCGCCACCAGCAACGTAAGCGGCGCTACCTATAAATGGACCGGTCCTAATAGCTTTAGTTCCACTTCACAAAACCCTACGGTTTGTGCAGCCGGCACGTATACAGTTACTGTAACCAATCCGGCCAACGGGTGCAGCGCCCAGCAATCGGTATCGGTAACGGCTGGGTCATCTGCGGTCACCACCTTCTGGCTCGAAGATTTTTCAGGCCTGAGCAATGGCGCCACCTCCGATGCCGGAGCCACTGCCTGGACAACATCTGTTACCGGATCTGGTACTTATTCAGTACAAAACAATGAATTTAAAACTTCATTCAGCGGCAGCCAGGGCGTGGGCATCTGGACTTCCCAGGCGATAGACATCTCTTCGAAAACGAATGTCAGTTTTTCGGTTGATCTGCGAAGTGAATTATCCAGCAGCAATGATGCCTTCGAGACCGCAGATTACATCCGGGTTTATTACAAGTTAAATAATGGTGCAGAGACACTGGTTTATGAAGACCTCGCCGGTCTTGGAAGTACCACCAACACCAATGCTTCTGCCACGATCAATTCGAGTTCCCTGAACGGAAGCACCCTGCAGATCATCATTAAAACAAGTAATTCGGACCCTACGGAACGTTACTACTTTGATAATATCAAAGTAACCGGCACCAGCACCGGTACCGGAACTGTTACCGTTACGCCCTCAGTAAACGGAACTGTAACCTGTACCGCCACGGCGCAATTGTCGGCCAATACCAGCAGTTCGGTGAGCAGCTGGGCCTGGACTGGCCCCAACGGGTTTACTTCTTCTGTACAAAACCCGGCAGTGAGCGCAGGTGGGCAATATGTGGTAACCGCTACCCTGACTTCGGGTTGTGCTGCATCTGCTACCATCACCGTTCCTGAAAATAAAACAGCGCCGGATATTACTGCCAGCGGAGGTAATTTGGCCTGCTTATCGAACATTACGCTGAATGTAAACTCAACAGTAAGCGGCGCTACCTACAAATGGACGGGACCTAATAGTTTTACGAGTACTTCGAAAAACCCCAGTGTAACCGCTGCAGGTACATACACCGCTACCGTAACCAATCCGGCAAACGGCTGTACCGCCTCGCAATCAGTATCAGTAACGGCCGGGTCGTCTGCTGCCACTACCTTCTGGCTCGAGGATTTTGCCGGCCTGAGCAATGGCACTACCTCCGACGCAGGCGCTACCGCCTGGATGGCAACTGCCAGCGGCAGTGGCACCTACTCGGTACAAAACAATGAATTCAAAACTTCGTTTGATGATCAGTACGAAGGTGTATGGACTTCACAGGCAATAAACATTGCAGGCAAATCGAATGTGACATTTTCGGTTGACCTGCGCAGTGAAGTGACCAGCGGCTCATTTGAAACCGCAGACTACATTCGCATATATTATAAATTGAACAACGGAGCGGAAACACTTGTTTTTGAAGACCTGGCCGGATTAGGTTCTACCACCACTGGTACAGCCTCTACTACCTTCACGTCTGCAGCGCTCAATGGCAGCACCCTGCAGGTGATCATCAAAACCAGCAATTCCGGTTCTGCCGAGCGGTATTATTTCGATAATATAAAGCTTACAGGAAGCGATATTGTCACCGAGAGCGTTACTGCAACCGGCGGCGTCATTACCTGTACCGCGGCATCGGTTACCATGCTTGGCAGTTCAACCGCGGGTGGCGTAAGCTATAGTTGGACGGGCCCCAATAACTTTACTTCCACTGCACAAAATCCCGTTATAACCACAACCGGTATTTATACATTGACCGTTCAAAACCCCGCTACCGGATGTAGTGGAACCGATACGGCCCTTGTTACCCTGAACACAACCCCACCAGGCGCCACTGCCAGCGCCAGCGGAGCCCTTAGCTGCAGCGGCAGCTCTTCGGTTACCTTGTCAGGAAACTCTTCCATCACTGGCGTTACTTATAACTGGACGGGCCCCAATAATTTTACCTCTACAGCACAAAACCCGGCAGCTACGGTTGCTGGCGCTTATAATGTAACGGTTACCAACCCGGCCAATGGTTGTACCAGTACCGCATCAGCTACAGTTACGCAGGGCAGCACGAGCACCTGGCTCGAGGACTTTACCCTGGCCAATGGTGCCACTGCTGATGCAGGAACCACCCCATGGACAACCAGCGTAAACCCATCTACAGCCCTGTTCTCGGTGCTCAATAATGAGTTCCGTGTAAGTAACAGCTCCACCAACACGGGTGCTGAAGGTGTATGGACCTCGGGAGCAATCAATATCACAGGCAAAACCAGTGCGGCTATCTCGGCTACTGTAAGAAGTTCCGTTATCAATGGCGCAGTGATGAACACCGATCCTGTATATGGTGATTACATCCGGTTCTATTACAAACTCAATAATGGTACTGAAGTATTATTTGCCGAAAAAACCGCCGGCATAAATAATCACAGCACTACCCCAACCCCCGTTTCCATTTCCCTTTCAGGACTGAGCGCCAACACGCTGCAGATCGTGGTAAGGGCAAAAGCTACCGGCAACGATGAGTTTTATTATTTCGACGATGTGCAGACCATAGCTACAGGCCCCGGTAATGTATCGGCGAGTGCAACAGGCGGCCTTATAAACTGTACTAACACTTCGGTTACACTTCAGGGAAGTTCTGCAACAGCAGGGGTAAGCTATACGTGGAGTGGACCGGATGGATATACCTCAGCTGCACAAAACCCGGTTGTTACAAAACCAGGTACTTATACCTTAACAGCGGCCCTGGGTAGTTGCACCGGCACCGCTGCCGCTACCGTGAGCCTGGATACAACAAAACCGGCTGTTACCGCCACTCACACCGGAAGCATTAACTGTATTACTACCAGTGTGGTTATCAATGGTACGGTTTCAGCAACCGGTACCGACTATAGCTGGACCGGACCAAACGGGTATACTGCTACTACCCTGAATCCGGAAATATCAAAAGGCGGCACCTATATTTTCAAGGCTACCAACCCGGTAACAGGTTGCGCTGCCAGCGCCTCTACAATAGTTGAAGAAAATACCGTTCGTCCCGGTGAGATCTCGATCACCAATTCCGGGATCATTACCTGTTTAACAGGCAGCGTAACCATTTTTGGAAGTTCGTCGTCATCGGATATGAATGTGGATTACAAATGGGAAGGACCGAACAGCTATAGTTCGAACTCTTCATCAGCAACTGTTAAGCATGGTGGCGTTTATACGTTGACGGCTACCAACCCGGCAAATGGCTGTACATCGAGCAAATCAACCACTGTGGCCGAGAATACTACAAGCCCCGTAGTGACCGTTAGTAATAATGGCCCTATAAGTTGCGCCAACCAGGTTGTTACCATGTCGGCCATTACCAATACACCCAATGCGACCTTCTTATGGTTAGGGCCTGATTTTGAAGATGTAGTGCCTGTTACAACAACCAGTGCCGCTGGTACTTATTACATTACCGTAAAGGACCCGGCCAACGGCTGTACTAAAACCGGCTTTACAATAGTAACGGAAGACTTTTCTGATTGCGGAGGCCGCAAAGTAACCACGCCCGGCACAGCAAAAGCAACTGAACAAAACTTACCGGCAGCGGGCGTAAGTAACTTTACGTTTAAAGCATACCCCAACCCGGTAATTGCGAACGGAGTGATCGAGTTTACTTCACCGCAAAACGCCCTCGCCACTATAAGCATTTACAATGCACTGGGCACTTGCGAGAAAGTATTGTTTAAAGGTATGGCAACAGCCAACCACAAATACCAGGTAACAATTCCTGCCACGCAAATGAAGGCCGGCGCTTATTATTACATCATCAATACTGGTGGCAAAAGCTATACTGGTAAACTGGTGCTTGTGAAATAGGAAATAGGAAGTAGGAAGTAGGGCTTGAGTTCAAGCCGCGACGACGGCCCTCTTTCCGCGACGATTGCTCATGATGGGTCGTTCCGCCAAAAATGATTCGACGCGGCCGATCACCGATGCCACGTCC